>JBAQWL010000175.1:0-10350 GCA_049298895.1 Gallionella sp. | reverse complement strand
GCGTTGACCCTGCCCGCGCTGGCCCGCGCGGCTAACGAAAATGTCACTGTGTATGGGGCGGCCAATGTGTCTTACGACGTCATCAACACGGGCTCGACTACGGGTACTGGCGCAGCGGCAGGTACTTCCTCAAGCAGGTTATCGAGCAACTCTTCGCGTCTCGGCGTGAAGGGTTCGCACGAATTGGGTAGTGACTGGTCGGGATTGTGGCAAATAGAGTCCACGGTCGGTACCGACACGGGTGCTTCCGGCGGTGTGGAGACCGCTACGGGAGAGTCTCCGAGGTCCACAAGATTGTTCGACCGCAACACCTATGTCGGCTTGTCCAAAGCGGACAAAGGAAAGCTATTGGCGGGTCGTCACGACACTCCGTACAAGCTGTCCACGCGAAGGCTGGACGTTTTCGCCGATGGCATCGCCGATAATCGATCACTGATGGGCACGACGATAGCCGGGGGTGTGGTCAAGGAAACATTCGATGGCCGTTTGTCCAACATGATCGCGTATTTCAGCCCGAGCTTTGGTAGCTTCAGCGGCGCGATTGGTTATGCCAACCTCGCTGAAAGCAGCATTAATGCCAGCCAAGACAGGGTGAGTGCATTGTCTATGGCTGGCATGTATGAGCAGGATGCGCTTTACGCGACATTCGCCTATGAAGGCCACACCACCACCTTCATCGACACCAACAGGCTCAGTCGGACCATTGCGATAAAAGCGTTCAAGCTGGGTTTAGGTTACACGGCAAGTTTTTACAGCGTCGGTTTTGCTTACGAAAAGAGCCGCGATGATTTTGGAAATATCAGCGCAGCTACTACTACCAATCCTTGCGGCAATATGTCGATAAGCACAAATTGTTCCGGCCACGGCACCTTGTACTTGTCGGGAAAACTCAGCTTCACGGCTGACGACGCGGTGAAAATAGCAATTGGCAAAGCGGGGCAAGTGGGTGCAGCCAGCGGCAGTACTGCTGCGCTGCAGTTCTCGATGGGTTACGACCATGAAATCGACAAACGCACCTCAGCATATTTTTTGTACACTTCCCTGAAGAACGACCCGCAGGTGAACTATGGTCTGTCAAGTGCAGCTACCAGTGGTGACTACTCAGTGAATTCCACGGGTGCTGGCGGCGCGGCTCCTTCCGCATTTTCGTTCGGGGTGAAGCATTCGTTTTAACCAGCCTGCGTGTGTTGTTGGGGCTTTAGCCCCTTACAACCACGGCGGTGCAAACTCCGTCCAGTCTTTGACTGGTAACGGATTTGCCTACCCCTGCGGTGCACCCCTTGCGGATGTGTTTATGTTGCCGTTTTGTGCTGACTTAGCCGAATGGCTATGCAAGGCCAACTGCAGCTATGAACCCGACGCACATTTTGCCGGTCAGGGTTTCTTTGCCACCCGATGAGTAGGGTATAGTTGCCGCAGGTCATGTTGTGATGTGGAGGTTGTTGGAATGGCTCGTCTGTTACTTCTGTTTGCCATCATTGCGCTGGTTTATTTGCTGCTCAAGTCGTATCGCAAGAAGGCCTCTGCTCAAAACCAGGCCATTGCCGAAGATATGGTGCGTTGTGCACATTGCGGCGTGCACTTGCCCAGGAGCGAGAGTCTGCGTGCCGATGGGTTGGATTTTTGCAACGCGCAGCATCGTGATGCACAGCACAAGTAATACTTCTGCGGGTTCGCGACGTAGAACTTTTGATGGAACTACTGATATGACTACTAGCCATCTGACTAAC
The DNA here is from genome assembly GCA_049298895.1 of Gallionella sp. Lineage (GTDB taxonomy): Bacteria > Pseudomonadota > Gammaproteobacteria > Burkholderiales > Gallionellaceae > Gallionella. The sequence continues at coordinate 8,620 of JBAQWL010000175.1, read as the reverse complement.
CCAGCAAAAGACGCTGGGCAAGTCATTGGTTATAGCCATTCCACTAGGCTGTCAGCCGAAGAACTTTTGGCCGGGCACCCGAAAGACGGCAGCCAAGTGCACCCGCAAGGGGTACACCGTGGTTGTAAGGGGCTAAAGCCCCAACAACACACGCAGGCTGGTTATGGCCGGGCACCCGATTGGGCGCGATGACTGATAAACTTCCTGCGGAGTTTCCCCCCGTAAATTTCTGGCGCCCCCTGTTCTATTTCAATTTGTACCGGCTGACACTGGCCGGTTTCTTCGTGTTGCTCGCTGCGGAATTCGGTTCAGTGCTATCGCTGGGCGCCAAGAATTTGCTGCTGTTTTTCGCTACCAGCGTGGTGTATCTCGCGGTGGTAGTGGCGTCATTCGTGTTGCTGCGCCTGCGTTGGCCGCGGTTAACCTTGCAGTTAGCCGGCCAGATAGGCGGGGATATCGTTGTGCTGACGCTGCTTTCCTATGCCAGTGGCGGGATACAGAGCAACATTGGACTGCTGCTGCTGGTTTCGCTGGCGGCCGCAGGGATGATCAGCCGCGGCAGGATCACCCTATTCTTCGCCGCGCTGGCTAGTATTGCCGCGCTGTTGGTGCATGCCTACGCGGTACTATACAACAGTGCCGATGTGACGCAGTACTTGCAGGTTGGAATATTAAGCATAGCCTATTTTGCAGTGGCCTGGCTGGCGCATACGCTGGCAAAATATGCAGTGGAAAGCCAAAAGCTGGCGCAGCGACGTGGCCGCGATCTGGTCAGTATGGCCGAGGCAAATCGTCTGGTGATGCGCGACATGCAGGATGGCGTGCTGGTGGTGGATGGGCAGGGGATGATCAAGCAGATGAATCTTGGTGCCGAGCGATTGCTGCGCAAGATCATCAGTCAAGAAAGCCCACTTTCTGAAACCCTTCCGATTTTGTTCGCTGAATATGCGGTGTGGAGACAGACCGGAGTTGCCAGCCGAGAGGTACTGCAGTTGGATGAGGGACTGCAGGCCAAGCTGCGTTTCGTTCCCATCGAGCGTGATGCAGAGCAAGGCGCAGTGATCTTTCTGGAAGATATGCGACGTGTGCGTGCCGAAGCGCAGCAAATCAAGTTGGCCGCACTGGGGCGCTTGACCGCGAATATCGCCCACGAGGTGCGCAATCCACTGTCTGCGATCAGTTATGCGGCGGAACTCATGCAAGAAGAGCGGGACGATGCCAAACAGCAGCGCTTGCTGCAAATCGTGCTGGAAAATACCCGACGTATCAATCAAATTGTGCAGGATGTGATGCAGTTGAACCGGCGTGATCGCGCGCTGCCTGAAGTGTTTGAGTTGGACGTGATGCTGCGCACTTTCCTGGAGGAGTTCTGCCTGGCGGAGCGGCTGGAGCAGCAGGGTGTGATGGTGCTGGAGGGGATGCCGGGTGTAGAGGTTACTTTTGATCGCGGCCACTTGCGTCAGGTGTTGTGGAATCTGTGTTACAACTCGTTACGCTATTGCCGCAAATTGCCCGGCAGCCTGAACTTGATCACGAGTATGACGGATCGGTGGGTGGTGCTGGATGTGCAAGATGACGGCCCCGGGATCCCGGTGGAACACCAAGGCAAATTGTTCGAGCCGTTCTTTACCACCGCAGCCGACGGTAGCGGCCTTGGTTTGTATATTGCTAAGGAGTTATGTGAGGCGAATGGCGCGTTGCTGGAATATCATTCCGACGGAAGGCAGCCCCCGCAAGAGGGACGCCGCGGTGTGCCCGTAACCTTTGGTTACACCCTCGCGCAGACAGGTGCCTGCTTCCGCATAACGTTCGGAGAGTTGCATGGGGATGACGGGAGGCATGAACATGGCGGGTAGCTATACGACGAAACCCCTAACGGTGTTGCTGGTGGACGATGAGCCGGATATCCTGGAGTTGCTGGATTTGGCATTGCGCAAGATGGGGCTGGAGGTGGATAAGGCTATCAGTGTGCGCGTAGCATTGGAAAAATTGGCATCGCGCCGCTTCGACCTCTGTTTGACCGATATGCGCCTGACTGACGGTAGTGGCTTGCAGGTGGTGCAGCATATCACGCAGCGTAATCTGGATGTGCCAGTGGCGGTGATCACCGCGCATGGCAACATGGAAAATGCCATTATTGCCCTCAAGGCGGGTGCGTTCGATTATTTGGCGAAACCGGTCTCACTCGATCAGTTGCGGTCGTTGGTGAAGTCTGCGCTGAATCTGCCACAGGTAGGCTCATCTGGCGACAAGATGTTGCTCGGCCATGGATCTGCGATGCAGAAGGCGCGCGATCTGATCGCCCGGGTGGCACGCAGCCAAGCCCCGGTACATATCAGCGGCGAATCGGGCAGCGGCAAAGAGCTGGCTGCGCGGCTTATCGTGCAAAGTGGTTCGCGGCATGACCTTCCTTTTATCGCGGTCAACTGCGGGGCGATCCCGGGCAATCTGATGGAAAACGAATTTTTCGGCTACAAAAAGGGCGCGTTCACCGGGGCAGACAAGGATCGTGATGGTTTTTTCCAGGCTGCGCACGGTGGAACCTTGTTTCTGGATGAAGTCGCAGATCTACCGCTGGCGATGCAGGTCAAGCTGTTGCGTGCGATACAGGAAAAGCAGGTGCGCAAGATCGGCGCCACCGGTGAGGAGCCGGTGGATGTGCGCATCATCAGTGCCACACACCAGGACTTGGCCGAGTTGGTGCGACAAGGCGCATTTCGACAAGATCTCTATTACCGACTGAATGTGATTCCGATTCAGATGCCGTCACTGCGCGAGCTGAGAGAGGATATACCAGAAATCGCACAGCAAATACTCGGGCGCTTACAGGCTGATGCAAGCGTGCGTTTTTCAGAAAAAGCATTGCAAGCCCTGCAGGACTATAGTTTTCCGGGTAATGTGCGCGAACTGGAGAACATCATAGAAAGAGCACTGGCATTGTGTTCTGGTGGCGTGATCGAGGTGCAGGATTTGCTGCTGGTGCCAGTGGAGCAGAGCCAGTCTGATAATGCATTTCCCGATAGGACTTCCCTGAGCAGCAAATATCCGCTGACGAAATATCTGGACGAGGTGGAGAAACAGGCGCTGCTGGAGGCATTGAAAGAAACCGGCTTTAATCGCACCGCAGCCGCCAAGTTGTTGGGGCTGACGTTCCGCACCATGCGCTATCGTATGGAGCGGTTAGCTATCAAGGCTTCGCATGGAAGCGATGATGAAGATTGATGCACAAGGCATGCTGACCGGGGCTGAGTATATCCCGTCACCGAACTGTGATGACCGCCCTGCTTGCCCTATCGATTTGTTGGTGATACATAACATCAGCCTGCCACCCGGTGAATTTGGTGGCGACGGTATACGGCAATTATTCACTAACAAGTTGGATGTGGCGACCCATCCCTATTACCAAACCATTGTTGGGATCAAGGTGTCGGCGCATTTCCTGGTGCGTCGCGAGGGTCGGGTTATTCAGTTTGTTCCCTGTAAGAAGCGGGCCTGGCATGCGGGAGAGTCCTGTTGGCAGGATAGGTCGCGCTGCAACGATTTCTCACTCGGCATCGAGTTGGAGGGCAGCGATACCGTACCGTTCACCGATGCGCAATATGCCGCGCTTAATCGGCTGACCATGGCGTTGCGGGCAGCCTACCCGATTTGCGGCATTGCCGGCCATAGCGACATTTCCCCGTTGCGTAAAACTGATCCAGGCCCCTATTTCGATTGGACGCGCTATCTGGTGGGTTTGTGTCAGGCATAAGCATCGCAACGGTTGAGGCAACGGAATGTGCGAATGGAGCAGTGTTTGCAGGTTTACTGCGTGCGATGAACAATTTTGTAGGGCGCTTCTTTCGGCAAGTATTCGTTGTTTGATGCTACCAAAAAATATCATTCATTTTTAGCTTGCAATATTTTTGTGAGCTACTACAATTAGCCCCGCCGCTGAGAAAAAATACTAGATGTAGTGGTTTTGGATTTTTCTGGTTAACGGGATTTCAAGGGAGTTTATATGCTGCATGCCGCTACCGATAGCGTTTCAACCTCTCCAGTGCCTACCAACAATTCCCTCGATCAAGCTTTTTCATCTATCCCTAATCCTTTCGATCAATACAAAGTAATTCGTCGCAATGGTTCGGTGGTCGCTTTTGCACCCGCCAAGATATCGATTGCGTTGACCAAGGCGTTCATCGCGGTGAACGGTGGTCAGGGGGCGTCATCGGCTCGGGTTCGCGAGATGGTAGGGCAATTGACCGATGGCGTTGTCTCGGCGCTGTTGCGCCGTCAGCCGCATGGCGGCACGATGCACATCGAAGACATTCAGGATCAGGTCGAGTTGGGTTTGATGCGCTCTGGGGAGCATGACGTTGCGCGCACCTATGTACTGTATCGCGAGGAGCGGGCGCGTTCTCGCGCCAAAGCCAAAGCCAAGATCAAGGAATCAATCCATGTTATCAATGTTGTTGATGAGAATGGGGTGGCACGGCCGCTCGATCTGGATCGTCTTTCCGCATTGGTTCAGGATGCATGTTCGGGTCTGGGCGATGCGGTTGCCGCAGATGCGGTTATCAAGCTGACGCTCAAGGATCTGTACGATGGTGTGGCACTGCACGAGGTGCGCAAGTGTCTGGTGCTTTCCGCGCGCTCTTTGATCGAAAAAGAGCCGGCCTATAATTTCGTTACGGCACGGCTGCTGCTGAACACGATTTGCAGCGAGACCTTGGGCGAAGAGATCGCGCCAGGGGATATGGCGACACGCTATGCGACCTATTTTCCAAAGTACATCAAACAGGGTATCGAGGCGGAATTGCTGGATGCGCGCTTGGGTCAGTTCGATCTGAAGCGTCTGGCCAAGGAACTGGATGCCAAGCGTGATTTGCAATTCGGCTATCTAGGCCTGCAAACCCTGTATGACCGCTACTTCCTGCATATCGAAGGCAAGCGCATCGAATTGCCGCAGGCCTTTTTCATGCGTGTCGCGATGGGGCTGGCGCTGAATGAAATCGATCGTGAAGCGCGTGCGGTGGAATTCTATCGCCTGCTGTCCAGCTTTGACTTCATGAGCTCGACCCCGACCTTGTTCAATTCCGGCACGCAGCGTTCGCAATTATCCTCTTGCTATCTGACCACGGTGGCGGACGATCTGGACGGGATTTACGAGGCCATCAAGGAGAACGCGTTGCTCGCCAAATATGCTGGCGGTCTGGGTAACGACTGGACGCCGGTGCGTGCGCTGGGTGCACACATCAAGGGGACTAATGGCCAGTCCCAAGGCGTGGTGCCGTTCCTGAAGGTGGTGAACGATACCGCTGTGGCGGTGAATCAGGGTGGTAAACGCAAGGGCGCAGTGTGCGCCTATCTGGAAACCTGGCACCTGGATGTCGAGGAGTTTTTGGATCTGCGCAAGAACACCGGCGATGATCGCCGTCGCACGCACGACATGAATACCGCCAACTGGATTCCCGACTTGTTCATGAAGCGCGTTATGGAAAATGGCGACTGGACCTTGTTCTCGCCATCCAACGTGCCGGATCTGCACGACAAGTTCGGCGCTGATTTCGAGCGTGCCTATACCGCATATGAAGCGAAAGCTGCCAGCGGCGAACTCAAGCTGTTCAAGAAGGTTCCGGCAGCCAGCCTGTGGCGCAAGATGCTGACCATGCTGTTCGAGACCGGCCATCCCTGGATTACCTTCAAGGACCCCTGCAACATCCGCTCGCCGCAGCAGCATGTCGGCGTGGTGCACAGCTCCAACCTGTGCACCGAGATCACCCTGAACACCAGCGACAGCGAGATCGCGGTGTGCAATCTGGGTTCGATCAATCTGGCTGCGCACCTGTTTCCAAAAGGACACGAGAAGGCCGGGCAGATTGACCATGACAAGCTGCGCCGCACCGTCAACACCGCGATGCGCATGCTGGATAACGTGATCGACATCAACTACTACGCGGTGGACAAGGCACGCAATTCCAATCTCAAGCATCGTCCGGTGGGTTTGGGCATTATGGGTTTTCAGGATTGTTTGCACGACCTGCGCATCGTGTATTCGTCTGAGGCGGCAGCCGAGTTTGCGGATCGTTCGATGGAGGCAGTGTGTTACTACGCCTACTGGGCATCCACAGAATTGGCCGAAGAGCGCGGTCGTTATGCCACATATCACGGCAGCTTGTGGGACCGCGGAATCCTGCCGCAGGATACTTTGGATTTGTTGCGTCAGGAGCGTGGCGGTTATGTCGAGGTGGATATGTCAGCCAGCATGGATTGGGATGCGTTGCGTGCGCGTATCAAGCAACATGGCATGCGTAATTCCAACTGCATCGCCATTGCGCCGACCGCAACCATTTCCAACATCATCGGCGTGTCAGCTTGTATCGAGCCAACTTACCAAAACATCTTCGTGAAATCGAATCTGTCCGGTGAATTCACCGTAATAAATGAACGCTTGGTGGCGGATTTAAAGCGACTCGGTTTGTGGGACGAAGTGATGATTGCCGACCTGAAATACTTTGACGGCACCTTGGCGAAAATTGATCGCATTCCCGCAGAGTTCCGAAGTTTGTATGCGACTGCGTTTGAAGTGGAGCCAAGCTGGCTGATAGAGGCAGCATCGCGCCGTCAAAAATGGATAGATCAGGCACAGTCGTTAAATATCTATATGGCTGGCGTGTCGGGCCGCAAGTTGGATGAGACTTACAAGCTTGCGTGGTTACGCGGCTTAAAGACCACCTACTATTTGCGCACCATGGGGGCGACCTCCGCAGAAAAATCCACTGGACGTACCGGAGCACTGAATGCAGTGCCTGCTGACGGTGGGGTGACGGAAGAAACCCAGTTCTGCTCGATTGACAACCCAGAGTGTGAAGTTTGCCAATAGGCAGTTCACGTTCTTGGTAATGTCGGAACCATAATTCAGAGTGCGAGGCTTGCCAGTAACCGAGGATAGAAGACAGAAAGCTGTGAGAGCAAAGGGAACACAAAGATGCTGACATTTGAAGACAACATTATACCGACTGCAATGCCAACCGGCATGCTGCGTACAGCCATGAATGACGACTTGGCCGTAACGCAAAGAGCGCTACCCAGGCAGGCGGACACTATGGTAAAGATAGCGCCTGCTCCAGCAGGTCGTATCCGCGTCGAGGACAAGCGCATCATCAATTGCAATGCGGACGTGAACCAGTTGGTGCCGTTCAAGTACAAATGGGCGTGGGAAAAATACTTGGCTGCCTGTGCTAATCACTGGATGCCACAAGAGGTGAACATGACCGCAGACATCGCTCTGTGGAAAAGTGACAGGCTGAGTGAAGACGAGCGCTTGCTGGTTAAGCGCAACTTGGGTTTTTTCACCACGGCAGACAGCTTGGCGGCGAATAACATCGTGCTCGGCACCTATCGCCACATCAGCAATCCGGAGTGCCGTCAATATTTGCTGCGCCAGGCCTTTGAAGAGGCAATCCATACTCACGCCTATCAGTACATCGTGGAAAGCCTGGGTTTGGATGAGGGCGAGATATTCAATATGTACCACGAAGTGCCCAGCATCCGCGCCAAGGATGAATTTTTGCTGCCCTTCATCGACACGCTGACCAATCCCGCGTTCAAGACCGGCACACCGGAGGCGGATCGCCAATTGCTTCGCAGCCTGATCGTGTTTGCCTGCATCATGGAAGGCTTGTTTTTCTATGTGGGTTTTGTACAGATTCTCGCCTTGGGTCGCCAGAATAAGATGACCGGTGCGGCCGAGCAATATCAATATATTTTGCGTGATGAGTCTATGCACTTGAATTTTGGTGTGGATGTGATCAACCAGATCAAGATGGAAAACCCGCACCTGTGGACAGTGGAATTCCGTGAGGAGATTCGCGGTTTGATCCGAAAGGGCGTGGAACTGGAATATGCTTATGCGGAAGACACTTTGCCGCGCGGCGTACTGGGTCTGAATGCTACGATGTTTAAAGAATACCTACGCTTTGTTGCTAATCGCCGTTGCCAACAAATCGGTGTGGATGCGATATATCCAGGGGCAACCAACCCGTTCCCCTGGATGGCAGAAATGATTGATCTCAAGAAAGAGAAAAACTTTTTTGAAACCCGTGTCACCGAATATCAAACTGGTGGAGCGTTGTCCTGGGACTAGCGTTGCATAGCCCTCTGACCGTGTTGGCAAACCACGCCAATTTGACCTTGGTTAAAACGCTAGCCAAGTAAACCCGTAAGGGGTACGTAGGCCATGGTTGTTGGGGTTAATGTGCTAACAACGGATGCGGGTTGGTTAAAAGGACTTAAGGCTTTGGGTCATGCTTGAAATTAAGCACGGCTTGGAGGTGTAGGTGTTGTGAATGTGGTTGTTGTATCTTTTAACTTTCATCATTGAAGGAGAAATAAAATGGTAGCAGTAAAAAAAGCTAAACCAGCAGCAAAGAAAGCGGCAGCCAAGAAACCGGCAGCTAAAAAAGTAGCAGCTAAGAAGAAGCCAGCAGCCAAGAAGAAAGCCGCTGCTAAAAAGCCAGCTGCAAAAAAGGCAGTAGCTAAGAAGAAGCCAGCAGCCAAGAAGAAAGCCGCTGCTAAAAAGCCAGCTGCAAAAAAGGCAGTAGCTAAGAAGCCAGCAGCCAAGAAGAAAGCCGCTGCTAAA
>JBAQWL010000174.1:0-2658 GCA_049298895.1 Gallionella sp. | reverse complement strand
CGTCTGCCGTGCACGGAACCGTGCTATTTAACGCGATACTACCCGGACAATGCTAGGAATTAATAAATCAATTTGTTGTTCCAAGGATAATTGTGAATTGTCACTTCGAATACCACGCTTCAATATTTCCTGACTTTCTGGCAATAGTTCAATAAGATTTAGGAGATATTCGATTTTAATGGCAAAATTCACGTTTTGAGGAATTGCTCCAACTTCTTCAAATATAAATTTTGCATTAAGTGTTGAAACAACAATGCCAATGATTCTCCCTTCGGTGTCAAATAAAGGTGCACCGCTGTTGCCAGGTTGAACGGGATTATCTATTTGAAGAGTCCGCGGATCTTCTTTGATTCCAAAGAGACTTGTGACTGATCCGCCAGAATATTTCGGAGGACCGCCAAGTAAATCACCAAGTGGATAACCGAGAGTAAAAACTATACTGCTCCCCATTAGTGCGTAGCCGGTCGTAAGAGAGTATCTTGTGGCTAATTTCACAAAGGAGATTAGTCATGAAACGACGTCAGTGGGATTCGAAAACGAAGGCAAAGATTGTGCTGGAGGGGTTGTCGGGTAAGCCGCTCGGCGAGCTGTGCAATCAGCATCAGATCAGTCAAAATCAGTACTATCAGTGGCGTGACAAGTTTCTGTTGGAGGCACACCGGGCGTTTGAGGCCAAAGAGAACGGTGGTGAAGTGTCGCGGTTGAAAGCCAAGACCATGCGTTTGCAGCAGATCATTGGTCAGTTGACCGTCGAGCTAAAAAAAACCGAGGACGAGTTGTCATGAGGCGCTCATCGGTTGCGGTAGCCCAGCGCAACGAGGTGATCGTCGAGCAGATTCGGTCGCTCAAGTCCTTTCATCCTTTTTGGGGCTATCGTCGGGTGTGGGCGCACCTGCGCTATGTTGACGGGCGGGATGTGAACAAGAAGCGTATCCTTCGTCTGATGCGACAGCATAAGCTGCTGGTCCAGCCAAACCTGTCTCTGAAAGCGACTCGTACCCCGGGGCGGTCGAAGCCGAAGCCGAATCGTCCCAACCAATGGTGGGGGATTGACATGACCAAGGTGATGACGGTATCCGGCTGGGCATACTTGGTAATAGTTTTGGACTGGTACACCAAGCAGATAGTGGGACATCACTGTGGCCGGACAGCTATCTCAAGTGAGTGGTTATCCGCTTTAGACCGGGGATTGAATCGTCAGTTTCCCGATGGCGTACGTGAGCACGATTTGCACCTGATGTCAGACAATGGTAGCCAGCCGACCTCGATCAGGTTCATGAAGGCGTGCGGTGTGCTGGGGGTTCACCAGGCATTCACCAGCTACAACAACCCGAAAGGGAACGCTGACACAGAGCGAATGATGCGGACGCTGAAAGAAGAATTGATCTGGTTGCGGGAGTGGCCGTCGGTCAACGAGATTACAGCTGAACTGGACAAGTGGATTGCGAGTTACAATGAAACATATTTACACTCGGCGCTGGGCTATCGGACACCGAACCAGGCCGAGAAAGCATATAACTTGAGCCACAGGACTCTCTTAGAAACCGCTTGCTAAACGGGGAGCAGTACATCGCTTCTTAATTATTGACAAGGTCTGTTTAGCGGTTTCAATTAGCAATTCATAAAACTGGAAAATATTCTGAAAATTACCTTTGTTCTTGATAAACATTAGATTGCCGGAAGCAAAGCAATCTATGTGCTCGTCAAATAAATACATTGCATCTTCGAATTTGTCGAAATGTCCTTTGTCTAAAATAATCCCAAACATTCTTGACCTACCAAGTTCCTTTTTGCTGCTATATGATCTGAAGAAATAAATTGGGTCAGCATTTTTGCACTTCAGCACCAACACATAGAATCGTAGCTCATCTATAAAATCTTGATCTTCGTTAAATACTTCAATTGAAGATGGTTCACGCAACGTAGCTATTTGTTTTAAAACATCGTCGTACTCACTAAGGTCGAGAGCTTCGAATTCATGTTCATTGAGCCATTCACCAGCTTTCGTATAAACGGTCAATTCCTCTTCTTCTATCATCGTGCCGAGAGTGTCAATATGTCTGGAAAGAATTGCTCTAAATTGTTTCGCTACTTTTTGTGTCATTTGGACTCTTTGAAAGACAGGAATGTCACTTTCGACCAATGATGCCAGAAATAATTGCATATCGCATTCGGAAGGATTTAATTGACCTACTTTGGACAGTATCTTTTGTGCGTTCACAAATGCATCATGCCTTTTCATTTATTTGACCCCCATATAAAGGTTACTTCCTATTTCAATTACTTTTATTTCGGAATTGCTCTTAATTCTGCCACGAGAAAGAAGAGCACACAACTCTCCATCTGACCTCGTAATTTCATAAATATGCCAACCCACCAGACTTAAAGTAGGATTGATATGAATCATCCCAGTATTTACATATAGAATGCAAAGAACGAAAAGAAAAATTCCTAGACTCAAACTATCGCCCAGATCACTTGAAGGCAATACGATGAACGGCAATAAATACGTAGCAATGTAGCTCATTGCTTCACTGTCACGTCGACAGACTGCACTAATCTTTATCGGCATAGTGTTTAACCGGTTCACAAACATAATATAAATGAAGATGCCAGCTAACCCGATTAATCCAATTACCAAACTTGCAAGTGCCCAAG
>JBAQWL010000173.1:0-15502 GCA_049298895.1 Gallionella sp. | reverse complement strand
GCCCTACGCTACACTGAACCGTAAAATTAGAAAGCGGCAATCAGCGTCAAGTTCAGCAAGCTTGTACCTGTGTTAGGCGTTAGGGCGGTACTTGGTACAGTAGCGTCCAAACTGCCACCCGCTTCATAGGCTGTACCGGAGAACTTGGTATATGCCACACCCATATTCACATTCTGGCGGAACTTGTAACGCGCACCCAAGGTAAAGGCGTTGTCAGTTTCGTTGCTGCCATTCAGAAGTGCGCCCGTCTTGGCACGGATAAGGCCGAGCTGAACTCCCAGTGTCTCGGGAATCACCCCCAGATCAGCCAGTATCCCGAAGGCCCGCCTCGTGTCTGTGCCGCCGTTGAAAGTGTTGACAGCAGCACCCGTAGCTTGGCCGGCAGCCCTGCCGAAACTGGCGTAGATACCCAGAGGCATGTCTGCCACTGCACCCTGCGCTTGCGCATCAAGAATGGTGGCGCTGTCACGGGAGATTGCGTTTCCGGCTGCATCCAGAGTAAAGGCAGCGCCACCTGCAATCGCAGCGTTCAGAGTTACAGTATCAATCCCTTTAAGAGAATTGCCGCTGAAGTTTTGCACACCCACGCCTATATCCCAGCCGGAAAAGGAAGGAGTCCATGCCGCGCGGAGGTAGTTACCACCCAGCTTGGTGGCAGTAACACCCGCCGCAGTCGCTTGGTCGCTTTGAACCCATGGTGTGTAATTAACATGGAAGTCATCGTTCGCCACATAAATCGCCGCACCCGAAACTTCGGTGTGGGTGCCCAGGTATTTGGCAACCGAATAACCTTCGGCATTTTCAATCACACGGCCGGTGGTATTGGAGCCGGTTGCGAACAGGTCGAATCCGTAAGCAGCGCCAGCATCGCCCGAGAAGGGCACCACACCGAATTTCATGTCGCCGAGATCAGACACGAGCGGCAACTTGAAATTGGCCACGCCAGCATTACCAGGAGCACCCGCGATACTGATTTCAACCAGGGCGCCGATGTTCTCGGAAACACGCCCTGCCGCAAACAGCGCAAATTCGTCAGGCAGGTCAATACGGCCTGAGTTGGTGGACAGATTGTTATTAGCAGCAGCAGTATCAGTACCGCCCGTCTTCTTGTAACGCGCTTTCAAAATAACCGCCATGTTCAGCGTGTCAGGCATCGACAGGCCCTGTTCGCCCTCAACCTTGCCTTGCGCGCCCATCATGGTGAAGCCGCCCATCTTGAATGCCTTACCGAATTTAGTCAGGATGGGAAAAGACTGGAAGTGACATGCGCTACAGGCCATGCCGGTCTGGCGTGCGAATGCCGGCACAGCCGATGCTTCCGGTGCAAACGTGGTTGTCGCCAAGATGCCTGCCAGAAATAACATAAATATTTTCATAATATCTTCTCTCCTGAAATAGAAATAAACGTTGGTTACCTGGATTTTTTGAGTCATCGCTACATCAAAATATCCCCTCCCAAATCACTGCAACCCGACTTTAGCATTACTTTGTATATTTTGGAATAACAATATCGTGCAATATTATGGTTTATAACAAATATAAAAACCCTGTGATACCTACTCACCATTGCTTCGGTTCGTTTTGCACAACATGCGTCAAATGGCAATTTATTACCTATTTCGCGCCGAAGAACTTCTGGCCGGGCACCCGAGCGAACCATTTCCCATCTTGGCACTCTTACTCGGCGAGTGCTAGAATTACTCCGCGCTGAAGCACTTTTGATAGAACCACTAGCCATTCCGCTAGGCAGCCACACAATGGAACCAAGCGGCTGGTTATGGCCGATCACCCGAAGGAGGAAATGAGATGAATGCAACAATGAATTTACCGATCCCGTCTGCAGTTGGCAGTCTGGACTCTTATATCCAGTCTGTGAACCGCTTTCCCCTGCTGACCAAGGAACAGGAATTTACGCTGGCAACGCGTTTCAAGTCTGAAAATGATCTTGACGCTGCCCGTGAGTTGGTGCTTGCGCATCTCCGCGTGGTGGTTAGCGTGGCTCGCGGTTATGCGGGCTATGGACTCCCCCAGGCCGACCTAATCCAGGAAGGCAACATCGGTTTGATGAAGGCGGTAAAACGCTACGACCCGGAGCGCGGGGTACGTCTGGTGTCATTCGCGCTGCATTGGATACGCGCCGAGATACATGAGTTTGTGGTACGCAATTGGCGGCTGGTGAAGATCGCCACGACCAAATCGCAGCGCAAATTGTTCTTCAATCTGCGCAGCCTGAAGCAAGGTCTGCAACCGCTGTTACCGCAACAGGTCAGCGAGATCGCCCAGCTGCTCAACGTCAGCGAACACGATGTAGTGGATATGGAAGCACGCTTTGCCGGGCATGAAATCGCGCTGGAACCTGACAGCGGCGACGATGAGGAGAGTTACGCGCCCATCCATTATCTGGCCGACGATGCGGAACATGAACCTTCACGGATATTCGAAACCGCAGAGCGTGAGCGCCTGCAAACAGCGGGGCTGGAACATGCACTGACCAGTCTGGATGAACGCAGTCGCCGCATCGTCGAGGCACGCTGGTTAAACGAAGAAGGTACGGCAACATTGCATGATTTGGCGGCTGAGTTCAATGTCTCCGCCGAACGCATCCGCCAGATCGAGCAGAAGGCGCTGGGCAAGATGCAAGCAGTGCTTGCCTAACTCACCGGTAAGCCCGCAAAACCAAAAAGCCGCAGCTTCTGCGGCTTTTTCATTTCACGACCTTCAAGTGGGGTTTGCTCCGAGCTGGTTTGGATGCTCCGGCTCCGCTTGCTGCAGGTGGCGGTAGTGGTTCCCCGCCCTGAAACACCAGACCCTGTCCGTTTTCCTTGGCGAATATGCCGATGACCGCCTCAACCGGGACCCACAATTCGAATGGCGCGCCACCAAAGCGTCCGGTGCATGTGATCATCTCATTACCCATCTCCAGCTTATTTACAGCACGGGCACTGATGTTCAGCACGATTTGGCCATCCTTCACATGAGCAGGCGGCACCACGGTGCGCGCATCGACACGTACGGCCAGATAAGGTGTCAGGCCGCTATCCACACACCATTCGTGGATCGCGCGGATCAGATACGGGCGCGTGGATAAGTCACTCACCAAGACCTCTGCACAACGTAACGAGCGCAAGTTAGACAAGGAGAAAAGAGGCGAAGCGGGTTAGGCAGGGATGGGCGGATTGCCGTTGCCGCCCAACTCGCAAAAACCGGAATGTATGTGCTATCTGTCACCTCGTAACCCCGGATTTTGAGCCGCGCCCGCGACACGTTACTGGCGTAAGCCAGCCGCTTGGCCACCGTGTTTTGGTGGCTTAGCGGAATGGCTAGTGGCTCCATCAGTCGTTTTATCAGTAGTTGTGCAGAGGTTTTTCACTTGCGCATAGCTCTTTCGGAAGCAGTCAGCGCATCAATAAAACCCTGCCGGGAGAATAAACGCTCAGCGTATTTCATCAACGGCGCAGCATCCCTGTCCATTTTGATCCCGTAGTAATCAAGCCTCCATAGCAGCGGCGCAATCGCCACATCCAGCATGGAAAATTCGTCGCCAAGCAGAAATTTCTGCTTGGTCAATATCTGCGCAAGCTGGATCAAATTGTCGTGTATCACTGCACGGGCCTTGTCAGCAGACTTCGCCACCCCATGCTGGATCAAATCGACCTGGCTGTAGAGCTCATGTTCGAAGCGATGCAGGAACAGGCGCGCACGACCGCGCATGACAGGATCGGGGGGCATCAGTTGCGGATGCGGGAAACGCTCATCAATGTACTCATTGATGATGTTCGCTTCATACAACACCAGATCGCGCTCCACCAACACGGGTACCTTGTTGTATGGGTTGATCGCCGCGACGTCTTCAGATTTGTGCATCATGTCCACGTCGATCACTTCGAAATCCATGCCCTTTTCGAACAATACGATACGACAACGATGGCTATAGGGGTCAGCCGTCCCTGAATACAATCTCATCATTACCATTTACCCCTTGATTAACTGCGTACGTTGCATGCGCGTGCGCACTAAGAAGAATCCAATGCTTGCCACCACGCCGCCGACCACTATGGCGGCCAGAACCGGGTATGGGCCTACCCCATCGATACCCCCTATCCAGACGTAACGCTCGAACAGCGTGCCGATGAT
Organism: Gallionella sp.; assembly: GCA_049298895.1. Lineage (GTDB taxonomy): Bacteria > Pseudomonadota > Gammaproteobacteria > Burkholderiales > Gallionellaceae > Gallionella. Next base: position 11,368 of record JBAQWL010000173.1, on the reverse strand, counting down.
GATGCAGGCGGCAACCGCCGAAATCGCTCGTGGATTGTGTCTTGGCCCCGGAAAGGAAAAAACAACAAACGGAACTGCACATTTGAGGAATAGCATTGCCCACCAGATAAAGGTGTAATCGCCGTCCTGCATACCCATCAGCCGATCAGTCTCGTAGGGCAGGTTGCCGTACCAAATGGTGAGATACTGGGCGAAGAAGGTGTAAATCCACAACAAGGTGAACGCTAGCAGCATTTGCGCGAGGTAATTGTAGACATAACTGTCAACCGGGCGCAGTAGTTTGTCCCGGTTATTCAAGGCATATATCCAGATCACCAGTATCGCCAGGAACATGCCGAAATTGCTGACAAACTGTTGCAACGCGTATATTGCGCTGTGCCAGGAAGGGACCAGCGTCATCTCAAAGTCCCATGCGACCATGGTGCTGTACAGCACAAAGAAGTAGGGTATCCATGTGGCCACATTGTGGAAACGTTCCGCGTCCTTGGTGCTGCGTTCACTCACCTGCTGGCGCTTGATGAACACCCAGTACAGCGCCATCATGAACAGCATGCCGGCAACTTCACGGATCATTAGCCAATGCGGGCGATACCAGCCGGGCATGTGGGCTTCTTCAGGATTGTCCCACCACGGGAAGGTGCTGGAACCGCCGACCAGCAGTATGATCAGCAGCACGAAAGCCAATGGAAACAGCGCGTAGAGGGAACTTGCCAATTGACGCACCTCGAAGCGCCATTTGGCATTCACCAAATGCAGCACCGAGCACAAGGCGACACCACTCAAAGCGAGCGACAGCACCACGACGAAACTAACGGTCAATACCGCCCAATCACTATATGCAAACATGTCCACCGTCTCCTATTTCGCCTGTCCTGAGCCTGTCGAAGCGGCTCGGGCCACTGATTGACCAGACTGGCCTTGCAATACCTTGCGCACATAATTCACGATATGCCAGCGCTCAGTTGCCGACATATCATTAGCGTAACTAGGCATCACCGCACCCCCTAGGGTGATGTAACCCCAAATGTAGCCGTCCGGATACTCCTTGGGATCCCAACTATGCATTTTACTGCTAGCGGTCAAGTTCCAGGGTTGCAGGATCAGCTTTGCCCCGACCAGGCCGTCACCCGTTCCAGATTCGCCATGGCATGGGGTGCAGTAGATTGCGAACAAACGACCTCCCTCAGCAACGGATTTATTGTTTGCCGGTACCGGATTAGCCATGTTACGCGCGGAATCCAGATCGTTGACCTTAACCGTCGTGCCAGCTACCGGAACGGAGCGCTTGGGAAACTCCTTCATACCCGGGCTGGCAGGATCCACGCTCTCTCCCGGCTTAACGCCAAGCTGATTGGCCATATCGTGTGACCATGGCCATGCATACGCCAGCGTGGGCGCCAGCAACAAAGTAAATATTAAGAGTGACTTGTTCATTTCCCCGCCTCTTCCTGAATTTCCAATGCGTGATGTTTGGCAAAGATCGCCTTCAGTAAATTCGCGGCACCCTCGTCCGACTTCACCAGTATTCCTATCTGGTCCTCCGACACCTTTGCGCTGTATAAGGGTGAACGCCTGGCTGGCAACCCCGCACAAACCAGAAAGCCAAGCACACTGATGAATACCCCGCCGAGAATGAACATCTCATAGGTCAGCACAAAATTTGGCGGGAACGGCACGATAGGTTTGCCACCCTTGATTTGTGAGAAGAAATTGCCCTGTGCGCCAGAGATAAGAAAGAACGACAGTAGGCCGCCCAGCAATGCGCCGCCCAGCGTAAACCACTGCACATAGACTGGTTTGTCGCCTAAAAACTCTTCCACTTCTGGATGCTCGATCGGCGATTTCACTATCATGTCCTTGTCCGCATCGAAACCCTTGATGACAGCACTGCGCAACTCTTTTACAGCAGCTTCGGCTTCGTCAAAATTGCTAAACAGGGCGAGTAGGTGACGTTGGCTCATTTAGTGTGCTCCCTTCCCGGCTGTTCCAAGTTTTTTAGTAGCCTGGCTACGGTGATAGACCATTTCTTTCACCTCATACATGGATACGGATGGGAACACCTTGCAGAACACCATGAACAGCAGGGTGAACCAGCCAAAGCTGCCAATTACGATACCCCATTGCACCATGCTGGGCCATTGGTTGTGATCCCACGCCCAAGGATAATAACCATGCGAAAAAGTTGGCGCGACGATCATCCAACGCTCCAGCCACATGCCCAGATTCAGTAGCAGCGATACTGCAAACAACACCGGAATGTTGGTCTGGAATCGTCTGAATGCCATGACCAGCGGCAAGATCGAGCCGCAGAAATTCATCGCCCACCAGAACGGCGCGTACTGGCCGGTGGCCTTCTGGATCAGCACATCCTTGGAGGCTTGGTCGTGACCGTACCAGACCGAGGCATATTCCACCGCGTTCAGGTAAGTCCACACCATCGCGATCGCGAAGGTCAGGCGCACGATCTTCTTCAGGATAGGCAGCGTCATGTATTCTTCGAACTTAAACACATAGCGCAGGATGATGAACAGGGTAATGATCGCGGCGCAACCGGAATACAACGCGCCTGCCACAAAGTAGGGCGGAAACGAAGTGATGTGCCAGCCAGGCTGCTGGGACATCGCAAAGTCGGAAGCCACGATGGAATGCACCGACACCGCCAGCGGAATCAGGAAGCAGGCTATGGTCAGATAAGTGACGCGGAAATTACGCCATTGGCGGTCGGTTCCTTCCCAGCCCAGCGACAACCAGCTATACAGCTTCTTGCGCCAGCCCGCATGCATGTTATCGCGGCAAATCGCCAAATCGGGAATCATCCCGACGTACAGGAATACAATCGATGAACTCAAATAAGTAAAAATCGCCATCGCATCCCACAACAACGGGGACTGGAAGTTTGGCCACAGGCCACGCTCATTAGGATAGGGTAGCGCATAATACATCTGCCACACGCGACCCAGGTGTACCGCCACGAACAAGCCCGCAGTCATCAGCGAAAAGGTCGTCATCGCTTCGGCAAAACGATAAATGGGCTTGCGCCAGTCGGCGTGCATCAGATGCAAAATCGCCGACAGCAATGTACCGGAGTGGCTCATGCCGATCCAGAAGATGAAGGTGGCGATATACAGCCCCCACACATGCGAGTTGTTCTTGTCGGAAACGCCCATGCCGGTGTTGTACTGGTAAATCTCACAACCCACGGCAACGCCGACCATGGCGATCGCAACAAATAAAATCACCCAATACAGCTTTCTGGGATTTTCCAAACTCTTAAGTACATCTTGGTTGATCTTCGCCCAAGCGATGTCTTCGCGGATATCTTTCATTGTTATTTCCTAAAGAAAATTACAGCAATTTTGCAACCGGGTTGTCTGACCATAACCAGCGACTTGGCTATCGTCGTTTGATAGCTTAGTCGAATGGCTAGTGGTTTTATCAAAAGTTTTTCGGATTAAACGGCACTTTCACGCACGCGTTCCAGATACATGACCGAGGGATAGGGGCGCAACTCTTCGAATATACGATAACCGCGCAATTCGCTACCACCTGCTTCGTGATGATCTTTGGCTTGATCCTTGGCTTGCTCATCCTTGTCCAACTCGACTTGCTGGGCTTGCCATTGCTTGTGCACTTTGGATTCGGGATCGATCATATTGCCAAAAGAAATGGCGCCCGTCGGGCAAGCTTGCTGGCAGGCCGTCTGCACTTCGCCATCTTGCACGATCCTACCTTCGTTCTTGGCGGTGTTTTTTGCCACCGTCAGGCGCTGCACACAGAAGGTGCATTTTTCCATCACCCCTTTGCCGCGCACAGACACATCAGGGTTGAGCTGCTGTGTCATTTCGGCAGGCCATACATTGTCGGTGGTCGGATAATCGTACCAATTGAAGTAACGCACTTTGTATGGGCAGTTCGCCTCACAATAACGCGAACCAATGCAACGGTTGTAAATCTGCGAGTTCAGCCCGTCCGGCGTATGGTTGGTGGCACCCACCGGGCACACCGTTTCGCAAGGAGCGGCTTCGCATTGCTGGCACATCATCGGTAAGAACTGCGCACCCTGATCGGGAAAATCACGGCCGTCTTCATCCCAGTAGCGTTCGATTCGCATCCAGTGCATGACGTGTCCATTCGCATATTTCTCCTTGCCCACCACCGGCAAATTGTTTTCCGCATAGCAGGCGACGCTGCATGCATTGCATCCAGTACAGGCATCGAGATCGATGCTCATCGCCCATTTGTATGGGTTATGAGGCAGGTCGTCAACCGGATGGGTGTGACGGAATTCGGACCAGTTCTCTAATAAATTACTAACTGACATATTTAAACCTCCCCGGAAAGATCAACTTCATCACTGGATATGCGCACAGCGATCTTTTTGCCCATCTGCTTGCCGCCCGCAGCACCCTCATCCTTAACCACGATCACGCGCTGGCCGGTCTTGCTGACCTTGACGCGGGTTTCATGCATCGCCAGCTCACCGGTTTCAGTGTCATAAATCGCATCCAGTATCTGGAACGGGTTCACGCCGTAACCTTTGGCATAGCGACCCATCGCTTCGTGACCGCGACCGAATGGCACCGAGACTGCATCTGGATGTATGCCTGGGAACAAGTAGGCCTGAGCCTTAATTGAGCCATTCCTGCCCGTCACTTCAACGATATCGCCTTCTACTATCCCCAGCTCAGCCGCCTTTTTCGGATGGATTTCCACCCAAGAATCCCACACAATCGTGGTCAGTGGATCCGGCGATTCCTGCAACCAGGGTTGATTAGCATGACGACCATCGCGCAGGCTGGCGCTGACGCCCGGAATCAACTGCAATGGATATTCTTGGTCCATCTTGCTCGGTGCCGACAACCTCAAACCCTTCGCGCTGACATTGACAGACAGCGCTCTAGCGGTGCCGTACAGCTTGATGATGCCCTTGCTCAGCGTTTCGTTCCAGAAAGTATCCTCGTCTGCACCCTTGCCACCCAAAGCGTCCTTGTTCTGCAATAACGCTGCACGAAGATAAGCGTAATAATCTTCGTAATTTTTGTAATCTTCGCCGCGATGCTGCTTGATTAATGCCAGCAGAATATCGCCCATACCACGGGTATTGGCGTGCAGCTTCTCCATCAGCGGCTGCTGAATATTGATCTGCGGCCCTTCCGCCATGTACTCAGGAACCTGTGTGTTCCAGTCTTCCAGCGCAGAGTCGAGCGGCAATACCAAATCGGCCTGCAACGCAGTTTCATCCAAGTAGTGAGCAAATATCACCTTGAAGCCTACCTTGGCCAGATTTTCCTTAAATTTCGTCGCTCTCGGTGCAGTAAATACAGGGTTGGCCGCGTAGTTGAACAGCACCTTGTATTTACCTTCGGCCAAACCGTCATTTAAGGATTTCAACGCAGCGGTACTACCCGTCGCCGGAGCCATTTGCGGGAACGGCACGGCAGCGGATGCCTCTATCGTCTTGCCAACGTTACCCAGCACTTGGTTGAGCAAATTGATCGCAGCGGCATTCTGCGAACCGTGCGCAAAACCTTCTGCCGCACCGCCCACCAGCACCAAACTTGGCGAGCGATGTTTCAGCAAGGCAACAATCTTGTCGATTTGTTCGACCGATACGCCGGTATCTTGACTAACGCGAACCTTGTCATATCCTTGCGCCGCAGCCGCCGCTCCGTTTGCCTTGCCCAGCGCGTTGATGATGCCGAGCGCCAATATGCCTTCGGTTCCCGGACGCACCGCCAGCCAGCGATCCGCATTGGCACCGGTTAGTGTCATCTTCGACTCGACTTGAATCAATACACCGCGCTGACCATCCACACCCTTGCGGAACTGCGCGTATTGCTGCGCGAAATGCACTGGAGATACCCAGCTGCCCAGGAAGTCTGCGCCGAAAGACAATACTACTTTGGCTTTGCTAAGGTTGTAGCGCGGCATTTCCACGCCGTAGGCTTTCTTGTTGGCCGCACGCAGCACAGCCGGTGCGATTGCCTCATACACGAAGTGATTTTTGCTCCCAATGCTGGCCAAATAATTATCCAGCAACACTTTGAGGTGACCGCTCACCCCTCCACTCAGGAAGGCGATCTCATCCCCACTTACGCCATTCAGTTTCTCAGCGATCAGTTTGTAGGCATCATCCCAACTGATGGCCTGGCCTTGGTCTCCGTTACGCAGCAACGGCTCGCGTATGCGATCAGGATTGTAGTGATGCTGCACCCCTGCCTGACCCAAGCCGCACATCTTGCCGCGGTTAATTGAAGAGGCCGGGTTGCCTTCCAGCTTCAGCACTCTGCCCTCACGCACACGGCCGTTAATGCTGCAACCCGCGTCACACTGCGCGCAAGTCGAGTTGTAATACACGCTGATACCCGGGATCACATAGTCTGCCGCTTCCGAGTAGGAAACTACCGTTTCCCTGCCGTCTTCTACAGACGTATAGCCGCAGCCGGTTAACGCAACCGCGGCCCCGCCCCAGCCCAGCACCTTCAGAAAATCACGCCGATCAAACGGGTGCCCGGCCAAATGTTTTACGGAACTACTGTCCATCATTACAACCCCTCTGGAATATTCTTTGGAAAATCATGCCCGCCGGGTACCCGGCCAAAAGTGTTATAGATTATTTGTGGCAATGCCAGCAATCGTTCGGGCCCTGCGCCTTAACCGCCCCGGACGCATCTACCGGTGGCTTCTGGAATGCGTACCAATAGGCTTGGTCACCCGGCGACGTTCCGCCCGCAGCGGTCAGCGCATGGTTCTTCTCATGGCAACTCACGCAAAAGCCCATCGTCAGTGACTTGCTGCGACGCGCCACCGTCATTTCTTTCACATCTCCGTGGCAATAACCACAGACTTCCTGTACCGGGAGATTTTGTTGCTCAATGAAGCGCTTGACGTGACGTTCGTGGCTAAAGCGCACGTAGTCAGGAAGATCATGCACTTTCTTCCAAGAAATGGGCGTCTTGGCCGCTATCTTTCCGTCAGCGCTACCCTCCCAATAATCGAACAGCTGCTTGATGCGCGGGGTTTCACGCACCGAATCTATACTCTGATGACAGCCGATACATTTTTGCAGTGGCGGGATACCTGCAACTGCACTACGTCTGGCGTAGGTATGGCAATACATACAATTGATCTCCATACCGCCCTTGTTGGCATCACCAGCATGGCGATTATGGGGAAACTCAATGGGTTGCTCAACAAGAGGCCCTAAACTATCCTCAGTCATTGGCACGGCCTGATTGGATCTGTGCTGTGAGGATTCGGCTGCATTAATGTTCACAGCCACAAGCAATCCCGTCAGCAAAACGGATAAACGTAAAAAACGGTGCATCGTAAGGGCTCCCCCAGCAAACAAACGACCCCATGCCAACATTTCGCAGGCAGGATTGAACAGGTAAATCGGATTATTTTAATGCGTTGTGTCGCGGTAGTAATTTTTATCGATACCAGCTTATCCGCCATAATGAGCGCGATAGCGACTACAAGGGCGAATAATGTCTAGTCTGAAAAATAAAGTCAACACTGAATACCGCGATCAAGCCTCATATCGCAAAAAAAAGTTATATGCTGCACAGAATTACAGTAATTGCTTATATACCATTTAGGGCCATCTGGAACCGACACCATGAATGAAGAACAGGCCGTACTGGATTTTTTTGCCCAGGAAGAAAATTTGCCGCTCGGCCTGGCCGTTGCCGATCAGGTGGACACGCTGCGCGAGCAAATGAACAACCGCCTGTGGCGGGAATTGCAGCAGCGCCTCGTTGCGTCGTTCAGCTCGCATGGACTGGATTGGCAAGTCGAACTCACCGAGGACAAAAACGCATCGGAATGTCTGGTCGGCCTGCATTGCAATGCAAAGCTGGAGCAGGACATCTACCTGCGTCCTATGCTGGAACAGCAATATCTGGGTGGTGAATGGCGGATCTATTTCGGCCTGATGTGGAGTACTGCACCCACCCTAGATCAGCTAGGATTAGCTGCAGTCAGCGGCCTGAAGGAATCTTTACAGCAAGCGGGCTACAAAAACAATACCAACTTCCTTGCCTGGCAGTGGACCGCCTTTCATCCGCGCCGCAGAGACTTTCTGCTGCGCTATGCCAATGAACCTGAAATGATTTTGGGAGAGCTAGGCGCAACTTTAACAAAGTTACTGGTAGAACACGGCGCTTCAATTGCGCAAGCAAATTCCACCCTGAGTTCCACACCGCGCAGCACGGCAATCTCGCTGGATCATCTGCGTAGCAAACGCAGCAACGAATAAACTTTACCTTTAAATCGGATTAGCTTGATCGAAAAACTGATGCGCCAAACCAAAGCGGGTTGCCAGATGTTCGCCCAATGCCTGAATACCAAAACGCTCAGTGGCATGATGGCCGGCGGCGATGTATGCAACACCCGTTTCGTTGGCCAAATGAAAGCTCTGCTCGGAGATTTCCCCGGTGATATAGGCATCCACACCCTGCGCGATGGCTGCCTCGAAATAGCCTTGCGCGCCTCCGCTGCACCACGCCACTTTGCTGATGCGCTTGTCCCCGTCACCGATGACTTGCGGCGTACGCTGCAAATCATGGCCAAGCTGTAAGGCAAATTGCTTGAGGCTCTGTGGTGTTTCCACCGCGCCCAGCCAAGCAATGTTCTGCTCGCCAAACCTGCCCTGCTCCACCAGTCCCAGCAACTTGCCAAGCTGTGCGTTGTTACCGAGTTCGGCATGCGCATCGAGCGGCAGATGATAGGCCAGCAGGCTCACGTCGTTGCGCAACAACTGCGCGATGCGTCTTTTCTTGATGCCTACTATGGTTGCATCCTCGTTGCGCCAGAAATAACCGTGATGCACCAGTATCGCGTCCGCACCCCACGCGATGGCTTCATCCAACACCTGCTGCGAAGCTGTCACGCCGGTGGCGATACGCCGCACTTCCGCCCGGCCCTCCACCTGTAAACCATTCGGGCAGTAGTCCTTGAACAGGCCGGTTTGCAGCAGGCTTGCGTTATAATCGCGCAATTCATCGAGCAGCATTTGATTCCCCATACCTTGAAACGAACGGATTCATCATACCATGCGTAAACACTGGCTTTTATTTACCCAAACCGTCACGATTGCTCTCGCGCTGCTGTTCATCGTTCATACCCTCAAACCGGAATTGCTGCCGAACGCTACGCGCAGCGGTGTGGTGACTCTCTACGAAAGCGCTTTGCCCAATATCATCAGCAAATCCCCAAGTGGAACAGGCTTAAGTGCAGCGGCGAAAAAAGCCATGCCTGCCGTGGTAAACATCTTCACCAGCACTGTCGTCAAGTCTCCGGCCAACCCTTTCATGGAAGATCCGCGTTTCCGTTTTTTCTTTGGAGATCCTGAAGATGCTGAGCCACAAAATACTTCCAGCCTGGGCTCCGGAGTAATCGTCAGCCCAGACGGCTACATACTCACCAACCACCATGTAGTCGAAGCCGCCGACCAAATCGAAGTCGCGCTGGCCGATGGACGCAAGACCAAGGCGCATGTCATCGGTTCTGACCCGGAAACCGACCTGGCCGTGATTAAAATCGAATTACCCGAAACACTGCCCGCCATTACGTTTGGCCATCCTGACCAAGCGCAAGTAGGCGACCTGGTGCTTGCTATCGGTAACCCATTCGGCGTAGGGCAGACCGTCACTATGGGCATCATCAGCGCACTCAAACGCGACCATCTAGGGTTAAGTACTTTTGAAAACTTCATCCAGACCGACGCAGCGATCAATCCGGGCAATTCCGGCGGTGCATTGGTAGACATCAGCGGCAGCCTGATCGGCATCAACAGCGCAATCTATTCACCGAATGGCGGCTCGCTAGGTATCGGTTTCGCTATTCCGGCGAATACCGCAAAGAACACCATGGAACAGATCATCCGGCAAGGTTCTGTGACGCGCGGCTGGATAGGCGCGGCAGTGCAGGAACTTACCCCCGAACTGGCTGAATCTTTCAAGCTCGGCGACCTCAAGGGCGTGTTAATCACCGAAATAATACTCAATAGTCCAGCCGAGAAAGCGGGCGTAAGAAGAGGTGATATTCTGATCGCAATAGACAGCCAAGTGATCGAAAGCTGGAGCAGCATGCTGGAAACAGTCGCCAACTTACCACCCGGCAAGGTTGTCCTGGTCAAGCTGATACGCGATGGAACAGCTATGGACCTGCAACTAAAGATTGGCAAACGTCCCAAGCCAAGGGCTCGGTAGCAACTCATTGTGGCTAGGCTTCTTTATGTTTCGACCTTCCCCATCCATGCGGCCACCACTATCCCTGCCTCATACAACACCCACAGGGGTACCGCCAGCATGAACTGCGATACCACATCCGGCGGAGTGAAAATCGCACCCACCACAAATGCGCCAACCACCACGTAAGAGCGGGCTTCACGAAGTTTTTCGACAGTAACGAAGCCCATTCGCACCAGTAACACCACCGCCACTGGCACCTGGAAAGCGATACCGAATGCCATGAACATGGCCAACGCAAAGCTGAGATATTTGTCGATGTCGGTCATCACCGCCACCCCTTGCGGCGCGGAAGTGGTGATAAAACCGAACACCACCGGAAACACTCCGAAATAAGCGAACGCCATGCCGCAGAAAAACAGTAGCGTGCTGGCGACAATCAGCGGCCACACCAGACGCTTTTCGTGCGCGTACAAGCCAGGGGCGACGAAGCGCCAAATTTGATAAAGAATGTATGGCAACGCAATCAGGAACGCGGCCATCATGGCAACTTTAAGTGGCACGAAGAATGGCGTAGTGACATCGGTAGCAATCATCTGCCCGCCCTTGGGCAGCTTCGCCAGCATGGGTTGTGCCAATAGCGCGTAAAGGTCGGATGCCCATGGAAACAGACAGATAAACACCAGCAACAAAGCGATGACTGAATGCAGTAAGCGGGTGCGCAATTCAAGTAAGTGTGCGATGAGACTTGCGCTGGTACTCATTCGGATTTTTTGGCGGGTGGCGTCGCGGATGGGTTTAGGTCAGAATGCAGCGGCGGCTGTGTTGTTTGGCTAGGTGTTGATTTCTCTTGTGAAGAAAACTTTACAACCGTCTCGTTTATTTTTTGCATTTGTTGATCCGCTGTTTGTGCAGCTTGCTGCAGAGATTGCGCCGCTGCGCTGGCTTCGGCCTGCACGTTCTGCTGCAACTGGCGAAATTCTTCAACAGCCATGTCGCGCTCAATATCAGACTTCACGCCATTCACGTAGCGTTGCGCGCGACCCCATAGATACCCAAGGGTGCGTGCCACTTTCGGCAAACGCTCGGGTCCGATGATGATGAGCGCCACCACCAGCACTACCATCAATTCCGGAAAACTAAAATCAAACATGATTTAACGCGAACTATAGTAG
>JBAQWL010000172.1:0-3663 GCA_049298895.1 Gallionella sp. | reverse complement strand
GTGCTTTACTATCCGCTGGGTCACGACGCAGATTGGGACAAGCGCATCCTTGAAATGCGCAGTGCAGTTCAGGAAAAAGTGCGCAGCGGCATCCGTGCGCCCAATGAGATACGCGACGTGCGTGCCCTGCTCAACGAAATGCGCTTGTTCAAAGATGCACACGAACTCGATATCATGCGCCGCGCCGCCGCCGTCTCCACTTCGGCACACCGGCGCGCGATGCTGTTCACCCGACCCGATCAGTTCGAGTATCAGGTCGAGGCGGAACTGCTGCACGAATTCTGCAGCCATGGCGCGCGCCATCCCGCGTATACCTCCATCGTCGCGGGTGGCGCAAATGCTTGCGTGCTGCACTATGTGGGGAACGATGCCAAGCTGCAAGACGGCGATCTACTATTGATCGATGCGGGCTGCGAGGTGGGTGGTTACGCCTCGGACATCACACGCACCTTTCCTATCAACGGCAAATTCAGCGCAGCGCAAAAAGACGTGTACCAAATCGTACTCGCCGCACAAGCTGCTGCGATCGGTGTCGCCCATCCAGGCAAACTTTGGAACGAGCCTCATGATGCTGCGCTGCGAGTGCTGGCGCAAGGCTTCATCGACCTCAAGCTGTGCAACGGAAGTGTGGAAGCAGTGCTGGACAACGAAAGCTACAAAAAATTCTACATGCACCGCACCAGTCATTGGCTGGGCATGGACGTGCACGACGTCGGCGATTACAAGACCGGCGAAAACTGGCGCCCGCTGCAACCCGGCATGGTGCTAACCGTCGAGCCCGGCTGCTACATCCGGCCCGCCGATGATGTGCCGCAGGCATTGTGGAACATCGGCATCCGCATCGAGGACGATGTGGTCATCACGGCGCAAGGCAATGAAGTGTTGACGGATGCCGCACCGAAAACAGTGCCAGATATCGAAGAATTGATGAGGAGATCATGAGCACTCAGTACGACATAGCGATTATTGGCGGCGGCCCGGTTGGTGCCGCACTGGCGCTGGCCTTGCGTGACAGCAGCCTAAAGATTTGCGTGCTGGAAGCCCGTCCCGCCGATGCCACCAGCAGCGATGCTCGTGCACTGGCTTTGTCGTATGGCAGCAGACTATTGCTGGATCGGCTCGGCGTTTGGGACGCACTGCGGGATGTCTCTGCAATCCGCACTATCCACATCTCCCAGAAGCAAAGTTTTGGACGTACTGTGTTGCGCGCCGAAGAATTAAATGTGCCAGAACTTGGCTATGTACTACCCTACCCGGCACTGCAAAACGCATTGACTGATGCGTTGCAGCACTGCGACGTTGCATCCCTCTACGGCGCGAGTGTCACGCAGTTAAACAATTCAGGCGACCACGCCGTGATTGGCTATCAACAGAATGGCGTCGAACACACGCTGCATACACGTTTAGCCGTAGTTGCCGACGGTGGCAAATTGCTGGCGCAGCAATATCCTCCGGAAGTCCGCGACTACGGACAGAGCGCACTGATCACCCACATCACCTGCTCTGCACCACAAGCAGAGATGGCCTACGAACGCTTCACACCACAGGGGCCGCTGGCGCTGTTGCCGTTCCAGAGCGGCTACGAACTGGTATGGACCGCACCGCATCAACGCGCACAGGAAATGCTGTGCTGGGATGACGCAACCTTCCTGCACGAATTGCAGTCGCACTTTGGAGATCGCGTCGGAGAATTCCTGAGCGTCGGCAAACGCACCTGCTTCCCGCTCGGCCTGAGGCGCGCTCCGCAGCAGACGCCGATGCCGCACACCGTGCTGCTCGGCAACGCCGCACAAACCCTGCATCCGGTCGCCGGGCAGGGCTTCAACATGGGGCTGCGCGATGCATGGGAGCTTGCACAGGAAATACTCGATGCAACTCCGGAATCGCTGGGCACGGAGGCGATGCTCGCCGCCTACCGCAGCCAGCGCCGCACTGACCGGGAGATGGGGATATGTTTCACCGATGGACTGGTGCGGTTGTTCTCCAACGACCTGCCGCTGGTCAGCGCTGGGCGCGCTGCGGCGCTTACCGCGCTGGATTGTTTGCCGTTTGTGAAGAAGTTTGTCGCGAAGAGGATGATGTTTGGGGCGAATGGGTAATTGAATTTCATCGCAACTCAGGCCGTTCGCCCTGAGCCTATCGAAGGGTCGCCGTGAAGCGGCTGGCGCTCTGTGATGCACACAAAAATCAAAAAGAACTTCGCCGGGGGTAGCCCGGCAGCTAGTCACTTTTTCTTGCTTCGCCAAAGAAAAAGTAACCAAAAAGAAGGCGACCCCGGTTTACCGCCCCTGCGGGGTACCCTGCGTTGCTCGGCAGGTCAGGCCTCCTCATAAACTCGCACGATCCGCTGCGCGTCCACGTGCTCAAACATATTCGTCAGAATTCCCTGACCCGCCTCCGCTACTCGGCGGCGCACGGGGGATGAAAAGCAAAAGCCAAAACCAAAAATCGGGTGGGCAACAAGTTGCCCACATGGAACGATATTATTTAAGCTGCGTATTTAATGGGGGCTGAAACGCTTTGATCAATTGCATCTCAATTTCGTCACGTTGAGTTTGATTATTTATGGCAATTGCATGCACATGGGTTGCCCCATGTTTGCGAGCAGGGAGCCATTGCTCATGTGATGGAATCCGATTTTGAAAACTTGCAGCTTGCCCGATATAAAGCGGTTTCCATAGATTCAGATGGTTAAGTCCAGCAAAAATATAAACGCCTGGAACATCATTCCAATTTGCGCCATGTTCATGGACTTTAAATTCATGCGAGAGCCATTTGACAACAATACTCATTATGCTATCCTGCCTTTCAGTTTGTGCATTAAGAAATGGTGTACAAACCACCACGACCCATAAACAGCCTGCTCCTGCAAAGATCAACTGGTTATGGGTCTTCTTTTTGGCATTATCTGCGGATACATTATCCGGGCGGTCGTTCAGATAATGCCGGATCATCTTCTCATCTTGTATACCTTTCGCTTCATTTGCAAAGCTACATTACTTTATTGAATTTTGACCAAGCTCAGTCAATCTATAGAACCCACGCGATGGACTTTCCAGATAACCGAATTTTTTCGTGTAATTCATTGCAAGATTCCTGATGTTGTTTTCATCAAGTCCAATATTGTTATCTTTTGAATAAGTCACAGCATCTTTAATAAGATGCCCATCACTCCCAAAATATTTTAAAATCGCTACAGTTTTATCCGATATTTTCTTGCCTGGTTTGCGTACTATTTCACTTTCATCAATCGGAACCTGCGGGATTTCTCCAATCATTGAAGAAACCATAGCATCTAGTTGATCGCTCTTATCAAGAGCCTCCCAATTTTTAATTCTCTGATTGCAATTAGATATGCCAGCCTCAAATCTCTCAATACCCTCTTTAAATCTGGATATTTTTGCTTTTTCTTTCTCTATTTGATCTTTGAAATAAGACATATCTTTCCTTGCAGAATTGATTTGATGATAAAATAATACATGATGAACGAACATTCGTCAATTATATTGTGTGATTTAACTGTGTAATTACCTGTGTGGGTGAAAAATAGCCAAGGGTGGGCACGTTTTTGTGCCCACTCAACGATTTTAAGGTTTTGGTCTTTCGCCTTTCCTCCCCTGTGCACCGCCGAGTAGTGCAGGCTGGTCAGGGGATTTCGGCGAG
>JBAQWL010000171.1:0-6666 GCA_049298895.1 Gallionella sp. | reverse complement strand
GTTGAATTCTGCCGTAAAAACACGACGTGGGATACGTTTCAGGGATTCTCCTAACAAGTTGATAAAATAACATCAGCTAGCCCGCCCATAAAATCGGGCCGTGCTCAATACATTGAGGTTGCGAAATTTTCGCTATCTCAAGTTGCCTGATTCACAGAGCTAATGGATAAATTTGTTCACAGTAGAGCCGGATTCCAGTAAAGTAACGCTTCTCCCAACCAACAAGAGCAATAACATGAGTGAAAAAGGGCAACAACTACAAGATCCGTTCCTCAATACGCTGCGCAAAGAACATGTGCAAGTTGCGATTTATCTGGTTAACGGCATCAAGCTGCAAGGCCATATTGAATCATTCGACCAGTATGTGGTGTTGCTGAAGAACACGATCACCCAGATGGTCTATAAACACGCGATTTCGACTATCGTACCGGTACGCGCGGTCAGTATTCCCCCAGACACTCCAGTAAGTTGATGCAGCAACAGTCTGCCGGCGACGCAAAGCGTCTGTCCGGGCACCCACCCGAGGACGCTGTTCTGGTCAGTATTGATTTCGGCAACAGCGATCACAATGAGAGTCTGGAAGAGTTGCGCCTGCTGGCCGAAACGGCGGGGGTGCGCACGCTGGCCATCATTGAGGGCAGGCGGCAACAACCTGATCCGGCATTGTTCGCGGGCAGCGGCAAGGTCCAGGAGATCGCGGAACTCGTCGAGCGCATGGAAGTTCCACTGGTGATCTTCAATCACGATCTATCTCCCGCGCAGATACGCAACCTGACCGCCAAGTTGAATACCCGCGTGATCGACCGGACCATGTTGATCCTGGATATCTTCGCACAGCGCGCGAAAAGTCATGAAGGCAAGGTGCAGGTGGAGCTGGCGCAACTCAAGTATCTTGCTGCCCGGCTGGTTGGTCAGGGCATTGACATGGGGCAGCAAAAGTTTGCTGTGGGTGCACGCGGCCCCGGTGAAACCAAGCTGGAACTGGATAGGCGTAAGCTGGACAAGCGTGTTCATTTGTTAAAAGCACGTCTTGAAAAACTCAGGCTTCAGCGTGTCGTACAGCGCCAAGCACGTAACCGCGCCGACGTGCTGTCGGTGTCCATCGTCGGCTATACTAATGCAGGTAAGTCCACGCTGTTCAACAAATTGACCCGGGCGGATGTCTATGTGGCCGACCAGTTGTTCGCTACGCTGGATACCACTTCACGCCGCATGTATGCCGAAGGACGTGGAGAGATCGTCCTGTCGGACACTGTCGGTTTCATCCGGCATTTGCCGCACTCTCTGATTGCCGCATTTCTCAGTACGTTGGAAGAGACCTTGCAGGCTGATTTGTTGCTGCATGTCGTGGATGCCAATAGCACCAACCGCGACGATCAGATCTCCGCAGTGAACAAGGTGCTGACGGAAATTGGTGCTGAGGACATCCCGCAAATACTGTTGTTTAATAAAGTCGACCTGCAGAATATGCCGCCGGGTGTGCAGCGTGATGAATATGGTAGAATTACCCGCGTTTTTTTGAGTGCCAAGAGCGGTGCGGGGCTTGATGAGTTAAGGTCGGTCTTGCTGGAAGCGAGAACCGCGCGTCAAACAACTGAAGCAATTTAAAATTACACACGATAATAGGTGGAACAGTTATGGGGTTGAATGATCCGCAGTGGGGCAATAGAAACAGTGGTGGCCCGCCTGATCTGGAAGAGATGTTGCGCAAGCTGAATCAAAAATTGGCAAGTTTGCTGGGTGGCAAGAGCGGCCCCAGGAAGCCTGGGGGTGGCGATTCCGCACCGCGATTCGGTCCCAGTATCGGCCTGATCGCTATGGTCGTTGCGTTGATCTGGGTTGGCAGTGGCTTTTATATTGTTGATGCCAGCCAGCGCGGTGTGGTGTTACTTTTCGGCAAGAATATCGAGGTTACCGAATCTGGCCCTCGCTGGCATTGGCCGTTCCCGATCGAAACCGTGGAGATCGTGAATCTGAGCCAGGTTCGCACCGTGGAAGTGGGCTATCGCGACAACGTAAAGAACAAGATATTGAAAGAGTCGCTGATGCTGACCGATGACGAGAACATCATCGACATCCAGTTTGCGGTGCAGTACTTCCTTAGCGACCCGGCAGATTATCTGTTCAACAATCGCATGCCCGACGAGAACGTGCGCCAGGCGGCGGAAACCGCGATTCGCGAGGTGGTCGGCAAGAGCAAGATGGACTTCGTGCTGTATGAGGGCCGCGAGCAGGTGGCTGCCTCGGCGACCATGTTGATCCAGGAGATTCTGGATCGTTACAAATCCGGTATTCTGATTAGCAAACTGACCATGCAGAATGCGCAGCCGCCAGAACAGGTTCAGGCGGCTTTCGATGACGCGGTTAAGGCCGGTCAGGATCGCGAGCGGCAGAAGAACGAAGGTCAGGCTTATGCGAATGACGTGATACCTCGCGCCAGCGGTACTGCAGCGCGTCTGATACAGGAGTCGCAAGGTTACAAGCAAAGCGTGATCGCCAATGCCGAGGGTGATGCCAGCCGCTTCAAGCAGATACTGGTTGAATATCAAAAAGCACCCGGCGTGACACGCGAGCGTATGTATCTGGACATGATGCAACAGGTGATGGGCAATGTCAGCAAAGTGATGGTCGATCAAAAGAATGGCAATAGTCTCCTGTATTTGCCGCTGGACAAGCTGATTGAAACCTCACGCGGACTCGGTATGACCTCTGCTGCGCAAGCTGCTGCACCGGTTACTTCAGAATCCAGTGATAACACCGCAGCACAACGCGCAAGAGATTCATTGCTTAGTCGCGACAGGGGGGCACGCTAATGAATAAGAGTATGGTTAACGTATTGATAGGAGCGGCTGCCGCACTGATTCTGCTGAGCATGACCGTGTTTGTGGTCGATCAACGCCAGAATGCGATCGTGTTCCAGTTGGGCGAAGTGGTCAGCGTAAAGACCGAGCCGGGGCTGAATTTCAAGGTGCCGTTGATGCAGAACGTGCGGTTCTTTGATTCGCGCATCCTGACATTGGACGCCGGTGAGCCGGAGCGCTTCATCACCGCGGAGAAGAAAAACGTGATGGTGGATGCCTTCATCAAGTGGCGTATCGTGGATGTGAAGCAGTATTACATCAGCGTGGGCGGAGATGAAGAACGCGCCAAGACGCGTTTGCTGCAAACGGTCAATTCCAGCATGCGCGAAGAGTTCGGCAAGCGCACTATCCATGAAGTGGTATCTGGTGAACGCGAGAAGATTATGACCGTGTTGCGCGAGAAGACCGACATTGATGCGCGCAAGATCGGCGTGGAAGTGTTGGATGTGCGACTGAAGCGTGTCGATTTTCCATTGGAGATCAGCGAGTCGGTATATCGCCGTATGGATGCAGAGCGTAAGCGAGTGGCGAATGAACTGCGCGCGACCGGTAATGCCGAAAGCGAAAAAATCCGCGCCGATGCCGACAAGCAGCGCGAAGTGATTCTGGCTGTAGCGTATCGCGACGCAC
This sequence comes from Gallionella sp., assembly GCA_049298895.1. Taxonomy (GTDB): domain Bacteria; phylum Pseudomonadota; class Gammaproteobacteria; order Burkholderiales; family Gallionellaceae; genus Gallionella. The sequence continues at coordinate 3,175 of JBAQWL010000171.1, read as the reverse complement.
AGAAGACCAAGGGAGAGGGCGATGCCAAGGCTTCCGCGACATATGCGTCCGCATTTGGAAAGAACCCGGAGTTCTATTCTTTCTATCGCAGCCTGGAAGCTTACAAACAGAGCTTCAAGGACAAGAACGACGTGATGGTGATCGATCCCAGTTCAGATTTCTTCAAGTATCTTAAGAGCTCAGGTAGGTAAGTAGTGTGCTCGAATATTGGCTGCTCGGTCTTGCAATGATGCTGGTGATTGAAGGGATGCTGCCATTCCTGCTGCCTGAGTTGTGGCGCGAAACTTTTCGTAAGCTGGTCACGCTGTCGGATGGGCAATTGCGTTTCATCGGCGTCACCGCGATGCTGTCTGGAATAATATTGCTGTATTGGATTAAGTGATGCAAAACTGGCTGCTCCCCGAGCATGTTGAAGACATGCTTCCCAATGAGGCGTGGCGCGTCGAGCAGATGCGTGCGCAATTCCTCGATCTGTTACGAAAGTCAGGTTACCAACTGGTTTCACCACCGCTGCTGGAGTATGCCGAATCGCTACTGATCTATGGCAGCCATGACATGGATCTGCGCACCTTCAAGCTGGTCGATCGGTTGAGCGGGCGTACCTTGGCGTTGCGCGCCGACATCACACCTCAAGTAGCGCGCATTGATGCCCACTTGCTCAATCGTCAAGGTGTGACGCGTCTATGCTACGCCGGCAGCGTGTTGCATACCCAACCGATCGGGCTGACGCGTACCCGCGAGCTGTTACAGATCGGTGCTGAGTTGTATGGACATAATGGCTTGGAAAGTGATCTGGAAATTCAGCAGTTGATGCTACAGGCATTAGCCTTACTCGGCATTGAGGATGTGCACCTCGACCTAGGTCACGTCGGCGTGTTTCGCGCGCTGATAAGTCATGCCAAGATCGATAAAGACTTGGAAAGCGAATTGTTCACCGCGCTGCAAAGCAAGGACAGCACGGCTTTACAGGCTTTGGTGCAACCGCTGGAAGCGAAATTGCGCAGTGCCTTGCTGGCACTGCCAACGTTGTATGGTGATTGCGCTGAAGTGCTGGCGCGGGCACGCAAGCTGTTTCAGCATAATAAGGAAATTGTTGCGGCACTGGATGCATTACAAACCATCTCCGACAAGTTGCAATCGCTAGTGTCCTGTGTCGGCATAGATCTCGCCGACCTGCGTGGCTATCACTATCACAGCGGCATGGTATTCGCTGCTTACCATGCGGGTAGCCATGATGCGATTGCCTTGGGCGGACGCTACGATGAGCTCGGCAAGAGCTTCGGGCGCGCACGTGCCGCGACCGGATTCAGCATGGATCTGCGCCAGCTGTATCGTTTGCTGCCGCCTCAGGCAACCCGGTTGGGCGTGTGCGCGCCGCACTACGAAAAACTTTTGTCCGGCGGGTGCCCGACCAAAAGTCTCACGGGGCACTCACTCGACGATACCGGCTTGCGTGACAAGATCGCACAGCTGCGTGCAGCAGGCGAAACGGTGGTGGTTGACTTGCTGGGCGATGCGGCTTTGCGCAGCGAGTTGCAGTGCGATCGCGAGTTGGTGTTACGCGATGGGGTTTGGCATGTTGTTGAGATGTAAACCCCTCCTGACCTCTCCTTTGTCAGGGGAGGTCAGGAGGGGTTGGAGTTGTCTTAATCAGGCATCAATAGTAATCAGGAATCGTAATGTCTAAGAACGTAGTAGTAATCGGCACTCAGTGGGGTGATGAGGGCAAGGGCAAGATCGTCGATTGGCTGACTGATCATGCACAAGGCGTGGTACGCTTCCAAGGTGGGCACAATGCCGGACATACGTTGGTGATCGCCGGCAAGAAGACCGTGTTGCATCTGATCCCCTCAGGCATCTTGCGCGATCATGTGATGTGCTACATCGGTAACGGTGTCGTGCTGTCACCACAAGCCCTGATCAAGGAAATGGACGAGCTGCAGCAAGCCGGTATCGACATTTATCATCGATTAAAAATTTCCGAAGCTTGCCCTTTGATCCTGCCTTATCACGAGGCTATCGATAAAGCCCGTGAGTTGGCAAAAGGCGCTGCCAAGATCGGTACCACCGGACGCGGTATTGGCCCGGCCTATGAAGACAAAGTGGCGCGCCGCGCAATCCGTTTGCAGGATATTTTCTTCCGCGAACGTTTAGCCGCCAAGCTGGGCGAAGTGTTGGATTACCACAACTTCGTGTTGAAGAATTATTTCCAGGCCGAAACGGTGGATTTCCAGAAGACGCTGGACGATACGCTGGCACTAGCTGAACACATTAAGCCGCTGGTGATGGACGTGCCACGTGCTCTGTATGAAGCCAACCAGGCGGGACTAAGTCTGTTGTTCGAAGGTGCTCAGGGTGCACTGCTGGATATCGACCATGGCACATACCCGTATGTCACCTCAAGTAACTGCATCGCTGGTGCGGCCTGTGCCGGGGCAGGCGTGGGGCCGCAAATGTTGCATTACGTACTGGGCATCACCAAGGCGTACACCACGCGCGTGGGTTCCGGCCCATTTCCCACCGAACTGTATGATGCTGCGGACAAGCGTGATCCTATTGGCGAAGGCCTGGCTAAGCGCGGTCACGAATTCGGCTCCACCACCGGTCGGGCGCGTCGCTGTGGTTGGTTTGACGCCGCAGCACTCAAACGATCGATCCAGATCAATGGTGTATCCGGCCTGTGTATAACCAAGCTGGATGTGATGGATGGAATGGAGGCGGTGCGCATTGGTGTTGGGTATCGCTTCAATGGCGCAGAGAGCGATATCCTGCCGGCTGGTGCAGATGCATTGGACGATTGCCAGGCAGTGTATGAGGAAATGCCTGGCTGGCGTGAAAGCACGCTGGGCGTGCAACGCTTTCAGGACTTGCCGCAAGCCGCGCGTAACTATCTGGAGCGCATCGCCAGGGTATGTGGCGTGCCGATCGATATGGTTTCGACCGGACCCGATCGCGATGAGACCATCGTGCTGCGTCATCCGTTCGAGTAGCTGGTCGGTTGCAATCGAGAAAGCAAGAGGACTCGGTCACACAAGCGCGACCCCGGCATCCTTTGCATCGAATGCCTTTCGAGTCCTGGCGCGAAGCATGCTTCGCTGTTCCGGGCACAAAAAAAGAAATGGCCCGCTAGCGCGAGCCATGTTTTGTACTGGTGCCCAGAAGAGGACTCGAACCT
>JBAQWL010000170.1:0-4918 GCA_049298895.1 Gallionella sp. | reverse complement strand
AACAAGCCCACGCTACGCTTGGCCGTGACGCGTAAACGAAGACCCTGGTTCGAGGGCTTGTGGGCGAACGCGGCTGAGCCCGTGAGACTCAACCAAGCCGGCGGAAATCTCTAATGAACAATCTCGGATCAAGGCTCTGGGCAGCCTCGAAATCTGGGCGGATGTCGAAACTAGCAGCCTGTCGGACTTGAGCCGATGAAATTAGTAAAACCGGGCCGGAACGGCTCGAAACTGGCGATTTTTGGCAAGGGACGCACGATTTCTCCTGGTTTTCCTTACTGCGGACGCAATACGGCCATGCGTTTCAAATTCCACGCCAGGCACACCAGCGTCCATTCGGTCTGGACATTCTCCAGGCCACGCAACAGAAACTGGCGGAAGCCCATCACCGACTTGATGATGCCGAACACCGGTTCCACCGTCTGCTTGCGTAGCGCGTAAGCCGCACGTCCCGCTTTCGTCTTCAGCATGTGCTTCATCCGCTCCACCGGACCGGCATCCGCCGCCAGCGGTCCCGGTTCCGTGAAACGCGCCCGCCATCCCGGATAGTGTTCTTCGCGCCCCACCGCAATCAAGGGCGTGATCTTGGCCTCGATGCAGGTCACCACGTTCTTCTCGCTGAAGTAGCCGCTATCCACGAGCAGTGTGTGCGGTTGATTCAACCCCGCCGGTAACGCCTGCACCTTCTCCACCATCGGCGCCACTTGCTCTTTGTCGTTGGCGGCATCCGTCACATGCGCCACCAGCACCAGCATCGTCTCGGTATCGACTACGGCCTGGGCGTTGTAGCACTGCTCGAAGCCACCGCCTGCCACCTTCATGATGCGGGATTCTTCATCGGTCAGATTGACTTGATCCTCCGCACGCGGCGCCGGGTCAGGCGCCTTCGGCGCTTTTCCCCTGGGCTTCTTCCCGGATTCCGCTGCCTTGGCCGCGCGCGCCGCCATCTTGGCGTCGTAGTCGGCCTTCTCCCGTTCAAAGCGCGCTTTGGCGCGTTCCTCGATCTTCGCCTTGGCGGCGGCAATCGCCGCCAGGCGATCTTCGCGGCGCGTGATCTCGTCAGGCAGGCTTACACCGTCAGGAACGGAGGATTGGTCTGCCGCGTCCGCCAGCGCCAACAGCTCCTGTACTTCCGCCTTGAGCTGGGCTTCGATCTTCTCGATATGTCCGTGCGACAGGGCGCTATGTCGGCTGGCGTTGGCGTGGATCTTGGAGCCGTCCAGACTGACGGTGCCAAACCTGGAGAGCTGGTTCTCGCGCGCAACTTGCAGCACTTGAACAAAGGCGTCGCTGAATTCCTTGCCAAAGCGCTTCCTGAAGGTGGCCAAGGTGTCGTGGTCGGGATGCCGGTTGCAGGCGATATACCGGAAGGCCAGTGAGTCGTAGGTCGCCCGTTCGATCTTGCGGCTGGAGAAGGTGCCGGTCGCGTAGCCGTAGATCAGCAGCGAGAGCAGCGTCGCCGGATGGTAGGCATCGCTGCCACGACCGGCATACGCCCGTTCCAGTGCCGACAGATCCAGCCCTTCCACAACATCAACTACGTAGCGCGCCAAGTGCGCCTCCGGCAACCACTCCTGCACCGAGGGTGGCAGCAGGTAGTCCGTGTCTCTATCTATCGCATGAAAGGCCATGGCTGTTTGCTCTACTGAAATTAACCGCTATGATTATAGCATAATATCGGGTAAGCCCGACAGGCTGCTAGAGGCGCCTACTTTTGGTGGGCACAGCGTGCCCAACCTACGTCCATCCAGCCCGGAACAGGGGTGATGCTAGCTTCGCCCCGTGCTGCCGAAGCCGCCGGAGCTGCGTTCGCTTGCTTCGAAATCGTCTACCACATTGAACTCGGCATGGATTACCGGGACGATGACCATTTGCGCGATGCGTTCCATCGGGTTGAGGATGAAGGGCGTCTGGCCGCGGTTCCAGCAGGAAACGAAGAGTTGCCCTTGGTAGTCGGAGTCGATCAGGCCGACCAGGTTGCCGAGTACGATGCCGTGCTTGTGACCGAGACCTGAGCGCGGCAGGATCATCGCCGCCATGCCGGGGTCGCAGAGGTGGATGGCGATGCCGGTGGGGATCAGGTCGGTCTGCCCGGGATGAATGGTCATGACGTGCTCGATGCAGGCGCGCAGGTCGAGCCCGGCCGAGCCCGGCGTGGCGTAGCTGGGCGGGTGCTGCTTGAGGCGTTCGTCGAGAATTTTGACGTCGACTTTCTTCAGATTCTTTTTCATTTCAAGCCTCGTTTTTGCTTCCTGAATTAGGGCACAGCTTGGCGATGTGGGCGATCAGTTGCCTCGCCAGCACGATTTTCGGCGCGCGCGGCAGCGGGTGGGTGCCTTCGTCGTCGAACAGGATCAGCTCGTTGTCTTCCTGGCCGATGGCGTCCTGCACCAGGTTGGCGGCCAGTAGCGGCAGATTCTTGCGGCGCCGCTTCATTTCGGCGAATTCGTAGAGGTTCTCGCTTTCCGCCGCGAAGCCGACGCAAAACGGCGGGCTGGGCAGGTTCATTACGTTGGCGACGATGTCGGGGTTGGGCGCCAGTTCCAGCGTGAGGATGTGGGCGTCTTTCTTGATTTTCTGCTCGCTCGGATTGAGCACGTAATAGTCCGCGACCGCCGCGACGCTGATGAAGATGTCGGTTTCGGCGATTTCCTTGTTGACCGCTTCGAGCATCTGCTGGGCGCTGGTGACGGCGACGGTTTTCGCCGCCGTGGGCGGGGTCAAACAGGTCGGGCCGGAGACCAGGGTGACTTTCGCCCCGGCTTCGATGGCGGCGCGGGCAACGGCGTAACCCATTTTCCCCGAACTCAGGTTGGTGATGGCGCGCACCGCGTCGATGGCTTCGTAGGTCGGCCCGGCGGTGACCAGCACGCGCTGGCCTTGCAGCAGCTTGGGATGCCAGAACGATTCGATGTCATCGAGCAGCGTTGCCGGCTCCACCATCCGCCCCATGCCGGTTTCGCCGCAAGCCTGAAGGCCGCTGGCCGGGCCGAAGATAGCGACGCCGTCTTGCCTGAGCTGCGCGATGTTGCGCTGGGTGGCGGGGTTGTCCCACATTTCGCGGTTCATCGCCGGGGCCACCAGGAGCGGGCAGGCGCGCGCCAGGCAGACGGCGGAGAGCAGGTCGTTCGCGGCACCGTGCGCGAGCTTGGCAAGGAAATCGGCGCTGGCCGGGGCGATCAGCACCGCGTCGGCGTTGCGCGTGACATCGATGTGCGCCATGCCGCCAGCCGTCTGGCCGTCCCATAAATCGGTCAGTACCGGCTTGCCGGAGAGTGCCTGGAAGGTGGCCGTGGCGACGAAGCGGCGGGCCGCTTCGGTCATGATGACCTGCACCTCGATGCCGTTTTTCACCAGCAGGCGGGTAAGCTCTGCAGCCTTGTAGGCGGCCACGCCGCCGGTGACGCCGAGAACCAGGCGTTTTTTCGCTGAATCGGTCATAATCCCTTCATTCTACTTGAAACAAAAAGAATTTGTCATGGCGATAACCGATTGGCCGGAAGGCGAGAGACCCCGCGAGAAGCTCCTGCAAAAAGGCGCGGCCAGCCTGTCGGACGCCGAGTTACTGGCCATTTTTCTGCGCACCGGCTTGCCGGGAAAAAGCGCGGTGGATCTGGCGCGGGAACTGCACGGGCGCTTCGGCGGCCTGAACGCGCTGTTCGCCGCCAGTGAAAAGGAGTTTTGCCAGACCAAGGGCATGGGTGCGGCGAAATATGCCCAGTTGCAGGCAGTGCTGGAGATGGCGCGGAGGGCGTTGCAGGAGGACATCGCCCAACGCGATGCCCTGTCTTCGCCGCAGGCAGTGCGCGATTATTTGCGGCTGCGGTTGCAGGGCTTGCCCCACGAAATCTTCATGGCCTTGTTCCTGGATGCGCAAAATCGCGTCATCGTCAGCGAGGAACTGTTTAGAGGTACGCTCACCCAGACCTCGGTCTACCCAAGGGAAGTCGTCAAGCGCGCCCTGCACCACAATGCTGCCGCGGTGATCCTCGCCCATAACCATCCTTCCGGCGTGGCCGAACCCAGTAACGCCGATCAGGTTCTGACCCTGGCGCTGAAAAATGCTTTGGTTCTGGTGGACGTCCGGGTGCTGGACCATTTCATCGTTGCGGGGAGCGGTTTTCTGTCGTTCGCAGAGCGAGGCTTGCTCTAGCGGTTGCAATTTTCTCTTGCCTTGTAGGGCAAAAATAGGGTATAAATCGCGTTTTTCGAATTCACTATTCTATCTTCTGGAGCAATACCATGGCCCGCGTATGCAAGATCACCGGCAAGAAGCCGATGTCGGGGAATAACGTCTCCCACGCCAACAACAGGACTAAACGTCGTTTCCTGCCGAACCTGCAAAACCGCAAGTTCTGGGTGGAAAGCGAAAACCGCTGGGTGAGTATGCGCCTTTCCTGCGCTGCACTGCGCACCATTGACAAGAACGGCATCGACGCCGTGCTGGCGAAGCTACGCGCTCGCGGCGAAAGCATTTAAGGAGCTGAGAAATGGCAAAAGGCGGACGCGAGAAAATCAAACTGGAATCCACTGCTGGAACCGGTCACTTTTATACTACCGACAAGAACAAACGCACCATGCCGGAAAAGATGCTGATCAAGAAATTTGATCCGGTGGCGCGCAAGCACGTGGACTACAAGGAAACCAAGCTGAAGTAAGCTGGTTCCAGGTATTGCCCAACAAAAAACCCGCTTCGGCGGGTTTTTTGTTGTCGAAGCCCATTTTTTTAGTTCGTGTTACCCAGGCAGCCAGTTTTCGTTGAGAATTTCTGTTTCTATCATCCAGGGGCAATTTTCCGGGAAGCAGTCCAGATTGGTTTCCATGACCGCTTGAGCTATTGCCCTTGACCATACCATGTCCAGCCATCGAGTTTCTTGCAGCTTGGGAACCAGGCTGGGGGTTTCGTCCAGTCCATAGG
>JBAQWL010000169.1:0-2033 GCA_049298895.1 Gallionella sp. | reverse complement strand
TGCTCTTCGGCGTTTTTGCGTAACCGTTTTTCATCTTCGAATTTTTTCTTGAAGACAGCCAATTGCGCAGTGCGCCGCATAACAAGCCATTCCGAATGTGATGCACGCCATTCCGAATGTGATGCGCGGGTTGCAACAGCGAGTATCGAGGCAATCAGGATACCGGTTAAAAAAGTGATCCACTGTATACCGAGTTCGGTGAAGTAGATAGCGAAAACAAGTATCAAAGCGGTGGCTATGACAGCAGCGGCTGCGATATACTGACGAAGGATGCGAAACATATTTCGGCTGCTCATTTTTCCTCCTGATTTTACTTTTTGCGTGGGTATGTCTCCATGCCTGCCTAGTCAGCAAATCCGTAGCCGGAAATAACTTCCCTCAGTCTATCAAATATTGCAATAACTGGTATGGCGTATCAATCCCGCCTTGCACTGGCCAGCCGGATATTTCTTCAGGGGAGCTGATATAGCCATAGCGGGCGATAAAGCAGCGAATCCCTGCCGATTGTGCCGCTTCTGCGTCACGCTTGTCATCACCCAGATACAGGCAGTATTGAGGGGCAATGGCTAGTAATTCGCAGGCTTTGAGCAGCGTATCCGGGTATGGTTTGGCGCGAGAGCAGGTATCACCGCTGACCAGGCAGGCGGCGCGCTGCGCATAACCCAGTGCCTGCATCAAGGGGAGGGTGAAGCGGTGCGGCTTGTTAGTAACGATGCCCCATTGCAGGCCGCGCTGTTCCAGTTCGTCAACCAGCTCTGCCATTTCTTCAAATAACTTAGTGTGTACGCAAATGTTTCGCGCGTAATAGTCGAGGAAGATATGTTGTAATTCGCCATATTCCAGCATGTCAGGTTCGATATCGAAGCCAATCTTGAGCAGCCCGCGAGAACCGTGTGAGGCTTGTGGACGTAATATGTCGATGGGCAGCGGTGGCAAGTTGCGCATGGCGCGGGTGTGATTGAGCGCGGCGGCCAGATCTGGCGCGGTGTCGGCGAAGGTGCCGTCGAGGTCAAAAAGTACGGCTTTAATAGCACTCTCTCCCGCGCTGTTGCGCTCCCCTCTCCCGCTTGCGGGATAACCAGCAACTTGGCTGCTGTCTTTTGGCAGCCTAGTCGAATGGCTAGTGGCTTTATCAGAGGGGCTGGGGGAGAGGGTGTTAATCACGATGGCAGGCGACCATGTAGTTCACGTCCGTATCCTTGCCCAATGAGTAAACCTTGGTGAACGGGTTGTAGCTCATACCGGTCAGGTTGACCAGATTCAGCCCCGCATTGCGGCAGGACTGTGCGAGTTCGGAAGGTTTGATGAATTTGGCGTAGTCATGCGTGCCGCGCGGCAGCATATTCAATACATATTCCGCGCCGATGATGGCTAACAAATAGGATTTCGGATTGCGGTTGAGCGTGGAGAAGAATATCCAGCCGCCCGGCTTGGCCAGCTTCGCGCAGGCTGCGATCACGCTGTGCGGATCAGGCACGTGCTCGAGCATTTCCAGGCAAGTGACGACATCGTAATGCTCGGGCTGTTCGACAGCCAGTTCTTCTACGGCGATATTGCGGTATTCAACCTGTTTTCCGCTCTCCAGTAGATGCAGTTTGGCGACTTGCAGGGCCTTGTCGGACAGGTCTATGCCGGTTACGTTTGCACCTAGCCCGGACATGCTTTCTGACAAGATGCCGCCGCCGCAGCCAACATCCAGCACGGCCTTGCCAGCCAACCCGGCCTGGCTATCGATATAGTCCAGGCGCAACGGGTTGATGTCATGCAGCGGCTTGAATTCACTGTGAGGATCCCACCACTTGTGAGCCAGTTGCGAGAATTTTTCCAATTCAATTGGATCGGCATTAGTCATGGCATGGAGCCGAGTTTGCTTGATTAACGAAGGGCTGACTGTAACAAAACTCAATGCTTTAGCCAAATAGTCCGGCCTATCAAGCGGGTGGTTCGGGGTGTTGCCGCTGTGCTAAAATGCGCGCTTTGATTATCGCGCTAGCGGCTTAGCTAGCTTGATCTTTTTAGCAACAATATTAGGT
>JBAQWL010000168.1:0-10207 GCA_049298895.1 Gallionella sp. | reverse complement strand
AGATTGTGATGCTAGAGACGTTGCCATGTGGGTGGACATCCGTGCTGTACGTGAGTCGGTAAATAAGAAATTGGAAGAAAATCGCGCTGTTGGAGCTATTGGTTCCTCACTACAGGCCGAGGTGGATATGTTCGTCGGGACGGAGCGTTACGAATTATTGTCTCGGTTGGGGGATGATTTGCGTTTTGTATTCATTACCTCGCGTGCAACTATGCATCTCGGAGAGGAGGGGAGGGGAGAGCTTCGGGTTACACCTAGCGCACACACCAAGTGCGAGCGTTGCTGGCATTATCGCGCTGATGTCGGCAGTAATGCGGCGCATCCGCAAATTTGCGGCCGTTGCGTGAGTAATCTGTTTGGTAGCGGTGAGGCTAGAAAATATGCGTGATGTGATTTGCTGGAATCAAACCCCAACCCCCCTCATTCCCCCCTTGTCAGGGGGGAAGCTAATCTCCTCCCCTGACAAGGGGAGGCTGGGAGGGGTTTAGATGACACTCCTAAAATGGCTCTCCCTGAGCGCGCTGGTGATAGTCCTGGACCAGTTGAGCAAGGCATGGATCACCAGCCACTTCAGCTATGGCGAAAACCTCTACGTTCTCGGCGTTTTCAATCTGGTGCTGGCGCATAATACCGGCGCGGCGTTCAGTTTTCTCAGCGATGCGGGCGGGGTGCAGCGCTGGCTGTTCAGCATCATCGCGATAGTCGCTTCGGTCTGGATAGTTTGGTTGTTGCGCAGACATGTTACGCAAACGCTGTTCGCTCTGGCGCTGAGCATGATACTCGGCGGCGCGCTGGGCAATCTGATCGATCGCATAGCGTATGGTTATGTGGTGGATTTTTTGCAGTTCCACTGGGATGAACATTATTTCCCGGCTTTCAACCTTGCCGATTCTGCCATCACGTGCGGGGCATTTCTTTTGATTTTGGACAGTTTCAAGGAGAAACGACATGGAACTCCTGCTGGCTAACCCGCGCGGTTTTTGCGCCGGAGTCGATCGCGCCATCGAGATCGTGGAGCGCGCGCTGGAATTGCATGGCGCACCGATCTATGTGCGACACGAAGTGGTGCATAACAAATTCGTCGTGGATGGTTTGCGCCAGAAGGGCGCGATCTTCATCGAGGATCTGGCCGATGTGCCCAGCGGCAGCATCCTGATATTCAGCGCCCACGGGGTGTCGCAGGCGGTGCGTCATGAGGCCGAAGCGCGCGGTCTGACCGTGTTTGATGCGACCTGTCCGCTGGTGACCAAGGTGCATATCGCAGTGTCGCGGATGCGCGAGCAGGGCAAGGAGATCATCATGATCGGCCATGCCGGACACCCGGAAGTGGAAGGCACTATGGGACAGAGCAGCGGTGGTATGTATTTGGTGGAATCGCCGGATCAGGTTGATCATCTCAAGGTGAACGACGAAAAAAACCTCTCCTTTGTTACGCAAACCACGTTGTCGGTGGATGATGCCAGTGCCATCATTGCCGCGCTCAAAACGCGCTTTCCGTTTATCATCGGCCCGAAGAAAGACGATATCTGTTATGCCACGCAAAATCGTCAGGATGCAGTGAAGATACTGGTCAAACAATGCGATGTGGTAGTCATTGTTGGCTCGCCGAACAGCTCGAATTCAAATCGTTTGCGCGAAGTCGCGGCGAATGTGGGTGTACCCGCCTATCTGGTGAACGATGCCGAAGAATTGCAGCCTGGGTGGTTCGTTGGCAAGGTGCGAGTAGGCATCAGCGCAGGTGCATCTGCACCGGAAGTGTTGGTACAGGGCGTGATTGCAAGACTGGAAAAAATGGGCGGGACAAAGGTGATTGAATTGCAGGGCATCGTCGAAAACGTGGTGTTCCCGTTACCCAAGACACTCATACCCATCACGGTGCAATCCTGAATTATTTACAGCCAAGTTCCTAACACGTGCAAACGGATTTTTTGATCGTCGGAGCAGGCGTGATCGGCCTGACCAGCGCGCAAGCTTTGCTGTCAGCCGGCTATCGCGTGACGCTGGTGGAACGCGGAGTAGTCGGGCAGGAAGCATCCTGGGCAGGCGGCGGCATCCTCTCCCCGTTGTGTCCGTGGGATTATCGGGAGGCCGTCACGCGTCTCGCGCAGCACGGCATGGACATGTTCAGCGAGGCCGCTGCCGCACTGCATGCCGTTACCGGCATCGATCCTGAATATCTGCGCTGTGGCATGTTGCTGTTGCCGCCATTTGCGCAAGAACGTGCTACACAATGGTGTTCGCAGCATAGTCTTGAGTTGCAGTCGGCAAATCTTGCCGATTATTTACCTGCTCAGCAAGGCTTGGAATATCCGGGTAACGGACTGCTACTGCCGGAAGTCGCGCAAGTGCGAAATCCACGCCTGCTACGCGCGTTGCGTGCACATGTGGAAATGCTCGGCGGCGTGATCCTCGAACATCATGAAGTGCAAAAACTTGAATTGGTTGGCGACCGATTTGCCGGCCTGCAAACCACGCAAGGCACGTTCGGTGCAGATGCCTGCATCGTCGCGGCGGGCGCTTGGAGCAAGACTTTGCTCGGCGAGCATGCGCTTGGCATGGACATCCGCCCGATACGCGGTCAAATCCTGCTATTCAAATTTCACGAACCCCCATTCCAACAAATCCTGCTCAAGGAAAATTTGTATTTCATCCCGCGCCGCGATGGCCATGTGCTGGTGGGCAGTACGCTGGAGGATGTCGGCTTCGACAAATCCACCACCGTCGAGGCTCGGGACAGCCTGTTGGTACGCGTGCGCGAGATATTTCCGGATTGGCATGACTGCCTACCAGTGAGGCATTGGGCCGGCTTCCGCCCCGGTTCCCCGGATAACATCCCCACCATAGGACGCCATCCGCACCTGACCAACCTGTATGTCAATTGCGGACATTTCCGTTACGGCGTGACCATGTCACTGGCCAGTGCGGAGCTGCTACGCAATGAGATCATAGGCGAGCCTCAGCCGGTGCCAGTTGAGGAATTTCGCTGGCATTAGCCTTAACGCTTACTCTATAATAATCGCGCCAGTTAGTGCTTGAATAGCTCAGTTGGTAGCGCACGCACCCTAACTGTAGGTGGTTCGCCCATCCCTACAGCACGAGCTAACCTGCCGACGCTCTTAAATTGCATGCAAGCGTGGGAGGGTATTCTTGTTCAGCGTCTTGCATCGTTCGAACGGTGGAGTCTAATACCAGGAATCAGTTATCATGTCGCAATCCGTTGCCATGTTGAAAGCAGTGAGTGCTATTTCTGAAACATGGGTGCCTTAATATCCATCAAGCGCTTTAATATGAACTATTTCAACATAAATTATTTCAAGAACATCAGTCGCCGTCTAGCCATTTTGATTGTGGCGGCCCTGATCATGCTTTGGAGCATATCAGCTTGGTTTATTGCAGATCACCTCTACCTTAACAGGGCAACCGTATTGATAGAGCGGGAAGTAAAGCTCGCTGATGAACGAGCAGGTGACTTGATAGACAGTCTCAATAGGAACCTGAACTATCTGAACGGAATTCCAGATCTTGTTTTCAGGTCTGAGCACGTCAAAACGGCAGTCTCTCGATTTGGTGCGGGCTTTACTCTCTCAGCGCTGCCTCTTGATGCTCGAGACAAGCAATGGACAGATGACCCGTACCTAAAGGGATTAAGCCAAGAACTGGCTTTGGACTCTAAGCGGGCTAATGGTGTCCTTATCTTCCTTGTTAATGCAGCGGGAGATTGTATTGCAGCCAGCAATTGGGATGCTCCACATACCAGCATTGGAACTAATTTTGCGGATCGTGATTTTTTCGAATCGGCTAAAAAAAATCAACACGGTATGCAGTATGGGGTTGATAAAGCCACCAATGTCCCAGGACTGTATTTTACTTCTTCCATTGTAGTTGATGACAAATTCCTTGGCATAGTGGTCGCCAAGATTGATATGCCTGATTTGTCTTTCTTGATCAATCAGTCCGACGCTTTTGTCACGGATAATTATGGTGTCATCGTACTTGCGGGAAAAATTGAACTCGAGATGCATGCGCTTCCGGATGCATCCGTTTTCAGATTAACTGAGCAGGTAAGATTAGCGCGCTACCTCAGAACCAGCTTTCCCACCCTGGACATCAGGCCATGGGGAAACCAAAGATTTGCTGCATTGAAGCAGATTGGAAACGAGAACTTTCCGTATGTTATCGCCACAAAAGCACTGCCCGAATATGGCTTTAAGGTTTATGTTGAAAGTGATCTCTCTGCGTTTACCTCGCTGAGCCAGGACAAAATAGGACTTGCTTTGTTGCTTGGAGCAGTAGGAAGCTTGCTGATTCTGGGGGTATTGGGCATATTTCTTTACTTCAAGTCGATCATGAAATCAAAGGCCCTGCTCTGGAGACAGGCCAACTTCGATACGCTTACTACCCTCCCCAACCGCGATATGTTACGAGACCGTTTGGAGCAAGAGATCCATAAATCAAATCGCTCTAAGCTGCCGATAACACTGTTCTTGATCGACCTGGATCATTTTAAGGAAGTGAATGACACGCTCGGTCATGATTTTGGCGACATTCTGCTGCAGAAGGCAGCGCAACGCATCTTGGTCTGTGTGCGAAATTCGGACACAGTGGCTCGTTTTGGCGGCGATGAGTTTATAGTGGTGTTGCCACAGCTTGCGAATGTCATAAACATCGAAAAAATCGCCCAGAGAATTATTGCCAGTCTGGCCGAACCATTTCAACTACTGAATGAAGTCGTCCATGTATCAGCCAGCCTTGGTATCGCCCTATACCCGAACGATGCAAGCGACATTGAAAGCTTTATAAAGAATGCCGACCAGGCGATGTATGTTGCCAAGAACAATGGCCGCAACCGTTTCAGTTATTTCACCCCTTCGTTACAGGAAGCGGCGCAAAAACGCCGACACTTGGTCAACGATTTGCGCGTCGCATTGCAGGAAAATCAGTTCAAGGTCTACTATCAACCTATCGTCGCGCTGTCGACCGGGTACGTCAATAAGGCAGAGGCTTTGCTGCGCTGGAATCACCCGATGCATGGCTTCATCAGTCCACTGGAGTTTATCCCGCTTGCCGAAGAGACTGGGCTCATTATCGATATCGGCAAGTGGGTGTTTAACGAGTCAGCAGTCTGGTGCAAGCATTGGGATGATGTTTGTCCGGGAGGATTTCAGGTCAGTATAAACAAGTCACCCATCGAATTCATGGATCAAAGCAGCACTACTAATGTAGCAAATTGCCTCGAATATTTGAGTGCGCAGGATATGTCCGGGAATAACTTCGTCTTCGAGATTACAGAAGGACTGCTGCTGAATTCGGATTTAACCGTCAAAAGCAAGTTGATAGCACTTCGTGATGCGGGCATCCAGGTGGCGATCGATGATTTCGGTACCGGATATTCCGCGCTGTCCTACCTCAAGAGATTTGACATCGATTACCTCAAGATAGACCAGTCATTTGTTCGTAATCTTGTATTTGATTCCAATGACATGGTGTTATGTGAAGCGATCATTGTTATGGCACACAAGTTGGGTCTGAAGGTGATCGCCGAAGGAGTGGAAACCGAGCAGCAGCGTGATCTGCTGACCAGCGCCCATTGTGACTATGCACAGGGCTATTTATACTCCAAGCCTGTGCCGCCTGAAGAATTCGAGATATGGCTGAGTGACAGAAACCGGAGATAACGCTGGCATTTGTTTCTGTTATCAAGAAGTGAACAGTGGTATAAATTCTCAGCTGGCAGTTTCACCTGATAACACCCCCACCATCGGGCACCATTCGAACCTGACCAACCTCTATGTCAACTGTGGACACCCTCGTTAGGGTTGACCATACCATTGGCCAGCGCGTAATAGTTATGCAATTAGATTGAAAGCGAGCCACATCCTTTCTGTGGAGGAATCCGCTGGCACTAATCGCAACGCGTCCTCTATAATTGCTCCGGTTTGTGCTGGAGTAGCTCAGTTGGTAGAGCAACGCACTCGTAACGCGTAGGTCGGAGGTTCGATTCCTCTCTCCAGCACCAGAATCAGCAACCTGACCAGCGTTATTTGATGGCCTATAACCAGCCACATGGTTGCCGTTTTTTGGCGACCTAGTGGAATGGCCAGTTGTTTTATCAATAACCCTCCCTATGAATTTATCCACGAGGAATTGGTGCATGTCAGCATCTCGATAGACAGTATGGAAGAGCAAGCTTCATAAACTATTACTTTCGCTTGTAAGTTTTAATTTATATTTTCGAAATTGAATTCTGTTGAGGACTATTATGATTATTTCTCCGGACAGAAAGCGTAATAACATTACGCGCTATCTTCCGTGGCTGGCCGGCTTGGTGCTGCTTGCAATTGCGGCTTGGTATCTCACGCGCCCCGCACCTTTGAGTGTCCAGCTGGCTAAGGTCGAGCGAGGAGTGGTGGAAGCGACAGTGAGCAACACGCGCGCAGGTACTGTCAAGGCATGTCGCCGCGCCAAGCTGGCTGCTCCTTCGGGCGGACAGATCGAGCGGCTGCTGGTGAAAAAGGGTCAGCGCGTCAAAGCCAATCAAGTGTTACTGGAGCTGTGGAACGATGATTTGCGGGCGCAAGAGCGTCTGGCGCAGGAACAACTTAACACGGCGCAGACTCAGGCGCTACAAGCCTGTGTACAGGCAGACCTGGCTGAAAAAGAAGCAGAGCGTGCGCGTCAGTTGAAGGAGCGCGGCTTCATCTCTGCCGAAGGTTTGGATCAAAGATTATCAGCTGCCAAGGTGAGCCGTGCCGGATGTAAAGTCGCGCGCAGTCAAATCGAACAAAGCAAATCACGCATCGCCGTGGCCCGCGCCGGATTGCAGCGTATGGTGTTGCGTGCGCCGTTCGATGGCATTGTGGCTGACATCAGCGGCGAGTTAGGCGAATACGCAACACCCTCCCCGCCAGGTATTCTGACACTACCCGCGATAGATTTGATCGATGACCGCTGCATGTTCGTCAGCGCGCCGATCGATGAGGTGGATGCGGCTAACATCAAGGTTGGTCAGGTGAGCCGCATCACCCTCGACGCGATCAAGGGCGTGATCTTCGCCGGCAAAGTCAAGCGCATTGCGCCCTATGTGCTTGAGCTGGAAAAGCAGGCGCGCACCGTGGAAGTGGAGGTTGCGTTTGTCGAGCGGCAGCCCCGACACGGTGTGGCGGAGCCTTCTGGTGCGGGAGGGGCTGCCCAGCAGTTGCTCCCGCAATCGGCTGACTCCGTCAGTAACGTGTCGCAACTGCCCAGTGAGGAAAATTTATTGGTGGGTTACAGCGCCGATGTCGAGATCGTCCATGCGGCGCATGAGAATGTGCTGCGTATCCCCACGCAAACGCTGCTGGAAGGCAAGCGCGTGCTGCTCTACCGGGCCGATAGTGTACTCGAAGAGCGCATCGTAACCACGGGTTTGGCCAACTGGGAGCAGACTGAGATCGCCGCCGGTTTGGAGGAGGGTGAGCAGATCGTGATGTCTCTGGATCGGGCCGGGGTGAAGGCCGGAGTGCGCGTGCAACCGGAAGTAAAAATGCCTGGGAAATAACCAGCTCAAGCCATGATCGAATTGCTCCAAGTCAGTCGCATTTTTACAGTAGGCGATCAGAAAGTTGCGGCGTTGCGCGACATTGATCTGAGCATCGCGGCGGGCGACTATGTCTCTATCATGGGACCTTCCGGTTCCGGTAAATCCACACTACTCAATTTGATCGGGCTGCTGGATCGCCCTAGTTCTGGTACATACAAGCTGGATGGTGGCAATGTCACTGACTTGAACGACGAGCAACAAGCAAAGGTGCGCAGCGAAAAGATCGGCTTCGTGTTCCAGTCATTCCATCTGGTGCCGCGCCTGAATGCTGCGATGAACATCGAATTGCCACTGATCCTGGCGGGCATTCTTCCTTTAGAGCGCAAGGCGCGCGTGGCGCAATTGCTGAAAAACTATGGCTTGACTGATCGTGCCGACCATCGCCCAGATCAACTCTCCGGCGGGCAGCGCCAGCGTGTAGCGATCGCTCGCGCCACCAGCATGCATCCCGCTGTGCTGTTGGCCGACGAACCGACCGGCAATCTTGATCAAACCACTGGCAAGGAAGTGATCAATCTGCTCGAACAATTGCTCGAGCAAAATGTTGCTTTGATCATGGTGACCCACGATCCTGTGATCGGCGGCCGCGCGCATCGGCAGTTGCACATGGTGGATGGCCAGATTATCAGCGAGACGGGCAAAGGTTCCTGACATGAGATTGATCGATGTCGTGCAGTTCGCAACAGGCAGCTTGCGCGGCAGTCGTACCCGCACGCTACTGATGATCCTTGCGATGTCCATCGGTGTGGCATCGGTGGTGGTATTGACCGGATTGGGCGAGGGCGCGCGGCGTTATGTCATCAAACAATTCTCTTCGCTGGGCACCAATCTGGTGATTGTGTTGCCGGGACGTACCGAAACCTCAGGAATCGGGGCAGGGATGCTATCCGGGCAAATTCCACGCGAGCTCAGTCTGGATGATGCGCAGGCACTGTTGCGCAGCCGCTCCATTGCGCGTATCGCACCGCTGACGGTAGGCTCATCGCAGATTTCTCAAGGCGCATTGAATCGTGAGGTGGTCGTGCTGGGCTCGACCTCCGACCTGCTCGAAGTACGTCACATGAGTCTGTCGGAAGGCCAATTTCTGCCTGTGGGCGACATTAATTCCAGCGAGTCGGTGTGTGTGCTGGGTAACAAAATCAGGCGCGAATTATTCGGTCAGGGCAAGGCTATCGGTGCCTGGGTGCGGCTGGGCGACCGGCGTTTTCGCGTGGTGGGCGTGATGACCAAACAGGGCGAATCGATGGGATTGAATACAGATGAACTGGTCATCATCCCGGTCGCTTCGGCACACATGCTGTTCAACACTTCCGGCCTCTTCCGCATTTTGGTGGAAGCGAAAAGCCGTGATGCCATCGAACCAGCCAAGCATGATGTCGAAGAGATTCTATTGCAGCGACACGATGGTGAACGCGATGTGACCGTCATTACCCAGGATGCAGTGCTGGCCACCTTCGACCGCATTTTGGGGGCTCTGACGATGGCAGTGGGCGGCATCGCCTCCATCAGTCTGGCAGTGGCGGGCATCCTGATCATGAACGTGATGCTGATTGCCGTCTCGCAACGCGTTAAAGAAATCGGACTGCTCAAAGCCTTGGGGGCACCCGCGACTGAAATCCGGAATCTATTTTTCGCCGAAGCGATCTTGTTGTCCAGCATCGGCAGCATGGTCGGGCTGATTCTGGGCGAGATAGGTGTGCTGATAATCGCCAAGATGTATCCGACCCTGCCGGTGACCGCACCATGGTGGGCCATATTGGCGGCGGTAGGTACATCACTGGGCACCGGAATACTGTTCAGTGTATGGCCGGCACGTCGTGCGGCACGCCTCGATCCGGTGATGGCACTTGCCAGATCATAAGTCAGAGGCCATTACATGCTACTGCCCGACCTGATCCGCCTTACCACTTCCAGCTTTCTGTCATACAGGATGCGCAGTTTTTTGACCGGGCTGGGTATCGCAATCGGCATTGCTGCGGTGATTTTGTTGACCTCTATCGGCGAAGGTTTGCATCAATTCATGCTGGCGGAATTCAACCAGTTCGGCACCAATATCATCAGTATCCAGCCGGGAAAAAAGCAGACGCATGGGGCAAATGTTGGCATGTTCGGCTCAGTCAAGCCGCTGACCATAGAGGATGGGGAAGCATTGCGCCGCATTCCGAATGCGGAATATGTCGTAGCTGTGGTACAAGGTAACGCCGAAATACGCACAGAAGGCAAGACGCGACGCGTTACCGTATATGGTGTAGGTGCTGAATTCCCGCAGGCTTTTAAGTCCAATGTGCAAGTGGGCAGTTTTCTGCCGAGTGAAGACCCTAGCCAGGCACGCGCCTTCGTGGTGCTGGGCAGCAAGGTGCGCCAAGAGATTTTCGGCGTAGATAACCCGCTGGGCAGCTATCTGCGTGTTGGAGAACAGCGCTACCGGGTGATCGGCGTGATGGAACCCAAGGGGCAGATACTGGGCTTCGATCTCGATGATACCGTATTCATTCCAACGGCACGAGCGCTGGAGTTATTCAACCGCCCGGGTGTGATGGAAATTGACGTTACCTATCCGGATAACGCTAATGCCGAAATGATAGAGCAGGGCATACATCGCGTTTTGACAGCGCGCCACGGGCGAGA
>JBAQWL010000167.1:0-21554 GCA_049298895.1 Gallionella sp. | reverse complement strand
CGGCCGTGCGCCGTAACCAGCGACTTGGCGAACATAGTTGGCTCGCCAAGTCGAATGGCTAGAGCCTGTTGATAATTATGCCAGATGGAATTCTTCGAGGTGACGAAAGTCTCGATCGTCGATGACTACGATCGCGCCGGCACGGAATTCAAAAAGAAGTTCGGAGCCAAGCATACCTTGCACAAGGCGTTGCAGCACCCGGCGTTTCGGCGCATCCTTACCCGGCAAAGGTTTCTTGCAGTTCTACCTTGATATTTCATTTAGTTCGCGGCACGATGCGCGTATTCAAAGACACTTTTTCTACAACTTTGCTGGTCTTCAATAGAAAGGAGAAGGAAAATGCAAAAACGAACAATATGGGCTGTTGTAGCGGTGTTTGTGACATGGTCGATTCTGGATTTCATTCTGCACGGTTTGCTGCTCAAGTCCGCCTATGAGGCGACGGCCAACCTGTGGCGCCCGATGGACCAGATGAACGTGCCACTGATGTATTTCGTCACCTTGGTATCCACCACATGTTTCGTGCTGATCTATGGACTGTTGGTCGGGCAAAAATCAACGACGACGGGAATAAAATACGGAGCGCTCTTCGGTCTGTCTGCCGGCATCATCATGGGCTTCGGCTCCTACACCTACATGCCCATTCCTGTGAGCATGGCATGGGCCTGGTTCTTCGGAAGCTGGATCAAGGCAATCGCAGCGGGAGCGATCGTCGGGGTGATAGTGAAGCCTTGATGCTCTATAGGCTGAAAGTTTAAGCTGATGCTGCACACATCGCGGCGCGGTTGAACTCTATAGCGTGATTTCCGGAAAGGGGTACAATTTGGCTATGAAACAATTCTCTATTGTCGAAATTCTTGAGCTCCCGATTCAGGAACGGATTCGTCTTGTTGAGCTGATCTGGGAAAGCGTCGCTGCAGTTCCTGATGCCGTGAAAATCACACCTGAGCTAAAGACTGAACTCGAAGCCCGCTTGAAGGAGTTTGAGGCAAACCCGGAAGCCGGTTATTCATGGGATCAAGTAAAGGCACGCCTTAAAGACGGCACATGGCGTTCCGCCTGAAGTTTTCTTCGCGAGCTTTGCGTGAAATTGGCGAGGCTCAAGAGTGGTACGAAATGCAGAACCCAGGTCTCGGTGAAGAATTCATTGCTGCCGCGGAGTTGCAGCTCAGACGGCTTGAACAAGCGCCTCTACTCTACGCTGAAGTGATTACCGGTGTTCGCCGTGCGTTCCTTCCGAGATTCCCATACGGTTTGTTTTATGCAGTGCGGGGAAATCTCATACATATTTTGGCGGTGTTACATGATGCACGCAACCCAAGGCGCTGGCCCAAGAAAGCACGCTAACAAAGTATTCCGGCGGATCACCCGAAAGCTTACAGCCCGCTGAGCACCTTGATATGCGCCAGCGCACTCCGCGCCAGCGCATGCAGTTCATAGCCGCCTTCAAGCGCCGACACGATGCGGCCTTGCGCGTATTTATCCGCGATGCGCTTTATCTCCGCTGTCACCCACGCGTAATCTGATTCGGTGAGGCGCAACATGGCCATGTCGTCGTCGCGGTGCGCGTCGAATCCCGCCGAGACCAGCAGCAGCTCCGGTTGAAAGCGCTCCAGTGCGGGCAGCCAGTGCTGCGTGACGGCGGCGCGAAATTTTTCTCCATTGGTTCCGGCGGGCAGCGGCACGTTGATGATATGGTCGTTGCCGCTATCGGCGCCGGCATAGGGATAAAACGGATGCTGGAAAGTGGAACACAGCATGACGCGCGGGTTGTCGTGGAAGATGTTCTCTGTTCCATTGCCGTGATGCACGTCGAAATCCGCTATCGCGACACGCTGCAAGCCGTGATGTTCCAGCGCGTGCGCCGCACCGACCGCGACATTGTTGAAGATGCAGAACCCCATCGCACGCGCGCGTTCGGCATGATGACCGGGCGGACGGATGTTGCAAAAGGCATTCTCGGCCTTTTTCCCCATGACCAGATCCACGCCCAGCACCACGGCTCCGGCCGCGCGCAACACAGCTTGATAGCTGAACGGGTTCAGTGCGGTGTCACCATCAAGCTGGACGATGCCTTGCGTCGGCACGCTGGACTCAATTGATGCAACATAGTCCTCGTCATGCACGCGCAACAACTGCTCGTGCGTCGCCGCCGGTGCTTCATGACGCTGAAGATAGTCCATCAATCCGGCGGCGATCAATTGATCTTCGATGGCATGGATGCGCGCCGGGGATTCCGGATGATAGTCGCCCATGTCGTGCTTGAGACAGAGCGGATGGGTGATGTAGGCGGTTTGCATGGTTGTGGTTATCGCATATCTACCCGATCTTCAGTGGTAGGGTGGATACGGCACGATGTGCCTTTATCCACCCTACAAAACTTCGCCGGTAACGTGTCCGGGTGTATCCGCTCAGATAACATACTTGAAACTTATAGCTTTCTTATTCGCGGACGCGCCCACTCCGGGGTCACATCCCCGCAAAGCGGGGCCCCTGCTCCGCCCTCCGAAGGCGCTACTCCCATTCTATCGTTGCGGGGGGTTTGCCGGAGATGTCGTACACCACGCGGTTGACGCCGCGCACTTCGTTGATGATGCGGTTGGAAACTTTGCCTAACAGTGCGTGCGGCAGTTCCGCCCAGTGCGCGGTCATGAAATCCTGCGTTTGTACCGCGCGCAGTGCCACCACCCATTCATAAGTACGGCCATCGCCCATCACGCCGACACTCTTGACCGGCAGAAATACGGCAAAGGCTTGGCTGGTGAGATCGTACCAGGTTTTTTTCACCCCCTCTTCCATGAAGGGAGAGGGAGTATTACGCAGTTCTTCGATGAAGATCGCATCGGCGCGGCGCAGCAGCTCGGCATATTCCTTCTTCACCTCACCGAGAATGCGCACGCCCAGGCCGGGGCCGGGGAACGGATGGCGATACACCATATCGTGCGGCAGGCCAAGCGCCACCCCGAGTTCGCGTACCTCGTCCTTGAACAGTTCGCGCAATGGTTCGAGCAATTTCAGATGCAGACTCTCCGGCAAGCCGCCGACGTTGTGGTGCGATTTGATGGTGTGGGCTTTTTTGGTTTTCGCTCCGGCTGATTCGATCACATCGGGATAGATGGTGCCCTGCGCCAGCCACTTTGCTTGCGGCAATTGTTTGGCCTCACGCTGGAACACTTCGACGAACTCGCGGCCAATGACTTTGCGTTTTTGCTCGGGGTCGGACACGCCGGTCAGATGATGCAAAAACTCGGCGCTGGCATCGACGTGGATCACTTTCATGTGCAGATGGTTGGCAAATGTTTCCATCACTTGTTCCGCTTCGTTCAAACGCAACAGGCCGTTATCCACGAACACACAAGTCAGTTGATCGCCGATGGCACGATGGATCAGTGCCGCCGCCACCGAGGAATCCACCCCGCCGGACAGACCCAGGATCACTTCGTCCCTGCCCACTTGAGCGCGGACTTTTTCCACCGCTTCGTTGACGTAATCCGGCATGTTCCAGTCCTGCGCACAGCCGCAGATGTCATGCACAAAGCGGCTCAGCATCGCCTTGCCCTGATGGGTATGGGTCACTTCGGGATGGAATTGCAGCGCATAATAATGCCGCGCCTCGTCCGCCATGCCTGCGATGGGTGTACTGGCGTTGCTGGCGATCACCGAGAAACCCGGCGGTAATTTTGTCACCTTGTCGCCGTGGCTCATCCACACGTCGATCAAGCCGTGACCTTGTGCGCTAGTTCTATCCTGAATTTCGCGCAGCAAGGGAGAGTGCCCCTGCGCGCGTATCTCGGCATAACCGAATTCACGCACCAGACCGTCTTCCACTGCGCCACCCAGTTGCGCGGCCATGGTCTGCATGCCGTAACAGATGCCCAGCACCGGCACACCCAACTCGAACACCGCCTGCGGCGCGCGCGGCGTATCTCCTTCGGTTACCGAATTCGGACCGCCGGAAAGAATGATCCCTGCCGGTTTGAAATCACGAATGAAGTTCACATCGACATCGTAAGGATGCAGTTCGCAGTAGACGTGTGTCTCGCGCACGCGGCGGGCGATCAACTGGGTGTATTGGGAACCGAAGTCGAGGATCAGGATTTTTGAGTGCATATAGAGCTCGTAGCTGGTAGCTTGTAGCGGGTAGCCAAACGGCTAAGACCTCGGCGGTTAATTGGTAATACTTAGTGTCTTGTGCAGGCTGCGCAACATCTTTCCTATTTCATCTGCTTGCGCAGTTGCTTCTTGCCAGTCGGCTTCGTCCAGATAGCCAAGCCTCTGGGCAATCAGAAGCTGAGTTTCAATTTCAGCCAAAGAGCCCAACGCAATCGTTATGAACCGGGCAAAGTCTCGATCAGATTGGCGCTCCTTTCCCTCTGCTATGTTTGACGGAATGGAAACTGCCGCACGCTGCATCTGGCTGGTAAGGCCGTATTGTTCATTTTTTGGAAACTTTCCTAGCATCTGGTAAACCTGCACGACAAAATCCACAGATTTTTGCCATACCAATAGCGAACGATACGATTCAATCGACATAGCTTTTGCTACTCGCTACCAGCTACGAGCTACAAGCTCAGTCCACATGGTAATTCGGTGCTTCCTTGGTGATCTGCACATCGTGCACATGAGACTCGCGGATACCGGCAGCGGTGATCTCGATGAACTCGGCCTTGGTGTGCATGGTGGCAATGTCCGGACAACCGAGATACCCCATGCTGGAGCGCAGGCCACCCATCAGTTGATGGATCACCGCCGTTGCGCTGCCCTTGTAGGGCACCCGCCCTTCCACCCCTTCCGGCACCAGCTTGTCCTGGTTGTCTTCGTTGTCCTGAAAATAGCGGTCGCTGGAGCCCTGCTGCATTGCAGCCAGGCTGCCCATGCCGCGATAGGATTTGTAGGAACGTCCCTGGAATAATTCGATTTCACCCGGAGATTCTTCGGTACCGGCAAACAACCCGCCCAACATCACCGCATGCGCTCCGGACGCAATCGCCTTGGCGATGTCGCCGGAGTAGCGGATACCCCCGTCGGAGATCAACGGCACACCGGTTCCTTGTAAGGCTTTTGCTACATTCTGGATCGCAGCTATCTGCGGCACACCGACCCCCGCCACGATGCGCGTGGTGCAAATCGAACCTGGGCCGATACCGACTTTTACCCCGTCCGCACCGTGATCCAGCAAAGCCATTGCCGCCGCGCCGGTGGCGATATTGCCGCCGATCACCTCTACATGCGGGAAGTTGTTCTTGACCCACTTGACGCGATCCAGCACGCCTTGCGAATGACCGTGAGCGGTATCCACCACAATTACATCAACGCCCGCTTCTGCCAGCAATGCGACGCGCTCTTCAGTTCCCTCGCCCACTCCGACTGCTGCACCTGCACGCAGACGACCATGGCTGTCTTTACATGCCAAGGGATGTTCGCTGGCTTTAAGGATGTCCTTTACTGTCATCAAACCGCGCAGTTCGAATGCATCATTCACCACCAGCACACGCTCGATACGGTGCTTGTGCATCAGGTTACGCGCATCTTCCAGACTGGCGTTCTCCTTGACGGTGATTAGCTTCTCGCGCGGCGTCATGATGTTCAGTATCGGCTGATCCAGATTGCTTTCAAAACGAAGATCGCGGTTAGTGACGATCCCGACCAGTTGCTTTCCCTGCACCACCGGCAATCCGGAAATTTTGTGCTGATGGGTCAAATTCAACACGTCACGCACCGTCATATCCGGTGTGATGGTGATAGGATCCTTAACCACCCCGCTTTCGAAACGCTTTACTTTCGCGACCTTGGCAGCTTGGGCTTGCGCCGACATGTTCTTGTGTAAGATGCCGATACCGCCCTCTTGTGCAAGCGCGATTGCCAGTCGAGATCCGGTAACGGTGTCCATCGCCGCAGACAACAGCGGGATGTTCAGGCTGATGTTGCGTGTAAGCTGAGTGCGCAAACTGACATCGCGCGGCAATACGTTTGAATAAGCAGGAACGAGCAGAACGTCGTCAAAGGTCAATGCTTTTTGAATATTGCGCATATTGAACAGCCCTCGGCATAACCAGCGACTGGGCTATCGGCATTTGATAGCCTAGTCGAATGGCTAGTAGTTTCATCAAAGCGGGCATTATACGCATGTCGGGTATGCCATAACCAGCCACTTGGTCGGTGTTGTTTGCCGACCTAGTGGAATGGCTAGTAGCTTCATCAGCAAATCAGCGCGTTGAATACAAGGTATTGAAGTTGCGTGTTGCAACCCCATGCTAGCTCTGTGCTACCAAATAGATAGGATAAAATTACAGCGCAGACTCGTCGGTTTCACCGGTGCGAATGCGGATCACCTGCTCCACCGTAGAAATAAATATCTTCCCGTCACCGATTTTACCGGTATGTGCAGCCTTGATGATCGCCTCAACCGCGGTATCGAGCAATTCTGATGCAACCACCACTTCCACCTTGACCTTGGGGAGAAAGTCCACCACATATTCCGCACCGCGATATAACTCGGTATGCCCTTTTTGCCGCCCGAAGCCTTTCACTTCGGTCACCGTCAAACCGCTGACACCCATTTCTGATAGTGACTCACGCACTTCTTCCAGCTTGAATGGTTTGATTATCGCTTCGATTTTTTTCATGGTAAGTTCCCTAAATTGCTATTTGATCGGCTATCCTGGTCTGGATTGCGCATATTGTATCAACAGGTATGAAATCACACTGTTCAATTCCGCTGATCACTTTTTGGCAGACAATAAAGCGACGATTTGTTCATGCTTGTTTTTGATTGCAAGATCCAGGGCAGTGGTGCCATCGCGACACTTTGTTTTGGCATTCGCGCCTTTGCTGAGTAGCAACTTCACCTCAGGAAAATGACCATTGGCGGAGGCCTTGTGCAACGGAGTCCAGCCATCATTCGAAGCGGCATCAACTTCTGCACCACTATCAAGCAGCATAAAACTTACCGATAAGTGACCCCGTGTGGCGGCTTGCAACAAAGGCGTCCATCCATGGTTGCTGCGCGCATTGACATTAGCGTGTTTGCTCAATAACAGGCTAACTATTCCCGAAAACCCATTGAAGGCCGCCCAATGCAGCGGAACATAACCTGCGCCATCCTTGTGATGAATATTTGCGCCACTATTGATCAAAAGAGTGCTCACCTCCTCATATCCATTGAAGGAAGAGATCATCAGCGGTGTCCAAAGCCGTTCGTCACAGGTGTCGACATCTGCGCCAGCGCTTAAAAACAACCCAACAAGGTCGCGCTTACCTGATTCGGCAGCCTCGATAAAACCTTGTGCGGAAAACGGCACACCTTGCTGCTCTATCTCATTCTTGATCTTTTCTGAACCTTGCCACCAAGGATCACTGGCCTGCCCCCGTCTGCTATGGTGGCTATGTAACATACTCAGATACATGATGTCGGATGCAACATTCATCGGAAACCCCTGCCGATGAGAACGCTTGGTGACCATCAACTCGGAAAAGAGTGCGTCAATCTGAGGAGAGTCCCATAATGACATGATTTGGCTAAGCGCATGCGGATAGTGCTTCTCCAGCGCATGAGGATAGTTTTGTTCGCGGTAGTTAAGAATCTTTAAGAGCTTTTCATCCATAATCGGTTGAGCCTAGAATTATTTACAACTCCAATCAAGCCAACCTCCGGCTCGTCAGGCTCGCAAAATAGCAAACTTCAGTGCAGATGCATAGCCTTTGGCGATGACGTTTAACTTAGCTTACGATAAATTACACTCAATATCTCAAGCTCACTAACGCCAGTCGGGGTACGCAGCACCGCCACATCACCTTCGCGCAATTTAAGCAAAGCCGAAGCCAACGGGGAAACCCAACTGATGTGCCCTCGTGACACATCTGCCTCATCCACGCCTACGATGCTGTAACTGCTTTCACACCCATCATCGTTACAAACAGTCACGGTTGCGCCGAAAAAAACTTGATCACACTCCCCGCGTCGCGCTGGATCGATCACTTCGGCCTGTTCCAAACGCTTGCGTAGGAAACGCACGTGCCGGTCGATCTCGCGCAGGCGTTTCTTGCCATAGATGTAATCGCCATTTTCAGAACGATCACCGTTGGAGGCCGCCCAGGTGATGGTCTTCACCAGCGCCGGACGCTCCACCTTCCACAGCGCCTCGAGTTCTTCTCTCAGCTTGTTGTATCCGCCTGGGGTGATGTAATTCTTGACGCCTGCCGGCAACTGGACTGAGGGCTCCGCTTCATCGTCAGCGGTGTCGTCTTCACGTATGAATGCTTTGCTCATGTATGGAATTTTACAGCATTGTGTTAGGCCGTTCAGGAAATGCTAAATTTTTCGTAATGCATGAAGATGAAATGAAGCAGATTATTGAGCACTCCATAACTCAGTACGCCGTTCACCCCTTGGTATCGAAAGGTGAAATCCGCATGCACTCTCCAGCTTTGATAGCTCACCCGATCGAAGCACTTGTTGTAATTTATGGGAACTTAAATAGGCAGATAATCTACGTGGCAGACACTCGTAAATCAGAATATTTAACGGGAAGGAGTTAGATTGCTCTAGCCCATGAAATGTGGCGTCCCCAACGAGATTCGAACTCGTGTTACCGCCGTGAAAGGGCGATGTCCTAGGCCTCTAGACGATGGGGACTCAGACTTTAAAAAGCTCTTTTGGTGGAGATAAGCGGGATCGAACCGCTGACCTCTTGCATGCCATGCAAGCGCTCTCCCAGCTGAGCTATACCCCCCGTACCTCAAAAGAGGGCGCATTATATTGATGCACACCCTGCTTGTAAAGCGCAATGCGTTACTGCAATTGCATCCGCTACTCTAACAGGCTAAAGTCATACATCAGTGCTGTCACGCAGCTGCAAATGGCCGATCACTGTTTAGGTAGCAGTCCACGGATTGTTTTTAATATTTCACTTGCACGCCGCCGAGTTTCAACATCCGGTAATTCACTGAACTCATCCAGGCGGGCAATTTCTTGACGCAGCCGGAGCAAATTTTGACGCTTGGTATCACGCCAGGTAAGCGCGAGGCTCACTACATTGTGTGGTATGTTCACCGATTCGTCTACGCTAAAATCCAGCGATTCGACTTTGCCTATGAGTTCCCTGAACGGTTGCAATATTGAATCGACATGGCGTGCCCATACCCAGCCCGCAACCCACAACATCAGAGCATTGACTGCGATCAGGCCAACCACGCCGATTAGAGCTGTCTTTAACAACAGAGGATAAATATTCGGCGTTTCAATAAAGTGCACACGATAAAGTTTAGCATCCACCACCGCACCCAGCTGCACATACAGCATCCACAGTGTGGCAGCAATTAACAAGACTTCAAGCGTGACCAGCGCAATCAGCAATCCTTTTTGCACTTTGTCGTCCACATAAACAATGCGGCGTTTGACGGATTTGGATTGGGGTACCAGATTCATAGGTCGTGACATTCAAAACAAAGTGACGTCGTTGTATTACCAGAGGCGATTAACTTGCCATGTTTCTTTGTGTAAGTCTCGTGGCACGAAACACAACTCACCATGCCATTAGGCAACTGAATCTTCTTCGGCAATGAGGCTGCAGGCCTGTAACCGCCAAAAAGTTCCGCTTCTGCATAACTGCGCCCGACCGGATGATTTTGCTTGCCATGTCGCATAATCATATTGGGATTGACCATCACATCCCCCCTGCCGGAGTGACATTCCATACACTGCACCGAATAAGGATCCAGACTCTTCCAGTGTTGTGCGTCAGGCAAACCCAGATGCCCCAATTGCATCACGGATGTACCAGCATCGCGCATATTATCGAAAAATGCCTGGCCGTGGCAGGCAGTACACATATCACGACCTGTGGCTGAGCCGCGCAGCTTGCCTGGCAAATCGCTGTGTACTTCATGACAGGTGCTGCAAGTCAGATCACCTTTCCAGTCGCGTGGATATTCAGGGGGAAAAACATAGCTAACAGGCGGATTAAATCCACTGGGATGACTCATTTTCATGGCATTTTCGTGACACTGTCCACACAACTGCTCTTGGCTGCCAGTCAACATTCCTGCATTGCTAGCCGTGGTGTCCGCACCGGCCATATGGCAGCCTGCACAAGACTCGTTAAATGGGTGCTTGCTGGGCTTAGACCCCGTGGCATACAGCAAGGTGGCGCAACCCAGCACAGCGATCACAGAAAATGTCGCGATGCCTAGCTTAGAGGCGCGTCGCACGTTCCAGCTCTTTCAGATACGCTATGGTGGCAGATGGATTTTGCTGTGCAGCAAGTTGCGTCAG
Source organism: Gallionella sp. (assembly GCA_049298895.1). Lineage (GTDB taxonomy): Bacteria > Pseudomonadota > Gammaproteobacteria > Burkholderiales > Gallionellaceae > Gallionella. The sequence continues at coordinate 11,281 of JBAQWL010000167.1, read as the reverse complement.
GGCTGTATCAGTAGCCGCGCGTAGTGCATCGTAGTGATTTTGCAACTTGGCGATGCTGCGCTTGATTTGCTGCTCTTCCTGCTTGAGTTGGTCTTTTTCTCGTGTGGGGATCGGCGCAACCTGGCCTTCCGCAATAAAAATCTCAAGGTTACGCGCAAATCTGAACAACGGGCCAGCGATATAAAAGCCAGTATAGAGCGAGATTAAAAAAGTGATGACTCCAGAAAATGCCACCAGGAACAAACCGACCACCAGCAGCGCAGGCCCAAGATCCTGTCGGCTCAGGCTATGTGAGCGGATGATGGTTTCGTAATTAACGCCTGAATCGTCGGTGATAAAAGTCAGCACCAACACCATGCTGAGACAAGCCAAACCACCAACGATCAGCGCAATCTTGGAGACCAGACGCAAGCGCAGCAAAAAATGCGTTTTATCCACTAAGGGCGGGTTTTGTTCCATATTATGACGTCATATTCAGGTAAGTTATTCTACTGCGACAACACTCTGGTTGGGTCGCTGCTTCAATTATGCGAGCTAAACGAACTTATGCCACCACAGTCCAGATAACAGCAACCAAACAGAAAGTTAAGCTCAGGCAGCCTAATCAATCGCAATGTATAGGTCAATGCCAAATTCAGGGTCAAGGTCTACTCCGTAGATGCCGCTCGATACGTGCCAGCACAGTTTCGCGTGGGAACAATGCCAATACTGCATCTACTGAAGGGGTGTGTGTCTGTCCGACCAGCATCACGCGCAACGGCATCGCCAATTTTGGCATCTTCAAGTTATGTTTGCTCAACATTTCTTTTATTAATGCAGCCAACGCAGGAGCTTCCCAGACGACATCAGAAAAACGGGCAGCCAGATCGCGTAACCCAGTCAGCACTTCAGGCACCAAGTGCGTATCCAGTAATTCCTGTGCAGGATGAATCTCGATGTAAAACACTTCCGCTTCATCCGCCAATTCAAGTAAGGTTGCCACGCGCTCTTTATACAAGACAATAATCTTTTCCAGTTGCGGAGTGTCGCTCACCTCTACCCCACGCTGCACCAGATGGTTGCGCACCAACCCTGCCAAACGGGTATTGCCGGCCAGCTTGATGTAGTGCTGGTTCAACCAGCGCAATTTTTCCGGATCGAACTGTGCTGCCGATTTGCTGACGTGGCGCAGATCGAACCACTCGGTGAATTGTTGAATGGAGAAAATCTCTTCATCACCGTGCGACCATCCCAAGCGTGCCAAATAATTGACCAGCGCTTCCGGCAGGAAACCATCCTCGGCATATTGCATCACACTCACCGCGCCATGCCGCTTGGAAAGGCGTTCACCATCGCTGCCCAGTATCATCGGCACGTGCGCATATTGCGGAATAGCTACGCCCAGCGCCTTGAGGATGTTGATCTGGCGCGGCGTGTTGTTGATGTGATCGTCGCCGCGTATGACCTGCGTGATGCCCATGTCCAGATCGTCCACCACCACGCAGAAGTTGTAAGTCGGCGTGCCGTCGGCACGCGCGATGATCAGATCATCCAGTTCACTGTTCTCGAACACGATCTTGCCCTTGACCAAATCGTCCCACGCCGCCACACCATGACTGGGATTTTTGAAACGCACCACCGGCTTGATGCCATCCGGTGGAATCGGCAGAACCTTGCCCTGCTCCGGGCGCCAATAACCATCGTAGCGCGGCTTCTCACCGCGGGCGCGTTGTGCCTCGCGCATCGCCTCCAGCTCTGCCGGCGAGGTGTAACAGTAATACGCTTTGCCCTCATCCAACATCTGCTGCAACACTTCCTTGTAACGATCCATGCGCTGCATCTGGTAAAACGGACCTTCGTCGTAACCCAGATTCAACCAATCCATCCCGTCTAAAATCGCCTGCACTGATTCCTGTGAGGAACGCTCCAGATCGGTATCCTCGATACGCAAAATGAACGTGCCGCCCAGCTTGCGCGCGTAAGCCCAGGAAAACAAAGCGGTGCGCGCACCGCCGATATGCAGATAACCGGTGGGACTGGGAGCGAAACGAGTGCGTATAGTCATAACTTGAACGGAAGAGCCAATTAAGGAAGCGTGCATTTTACGGGCTTTGCCCATTGCACGCAGCAAGTTGTGGCGGAGGAGGATGGTTAACCGCGGCACGGCCGCAATAGCCGATGCATTTCATATGTTAACCAAACTGAGCGAGGCCCGATTTGTGACCTTAGCAGCGTGTTGCGTAAATTTTATTATTTTTCAGGATCGGGTGATGACTTGGAGCTGGATTCTCTGGTTAATGGCGCTGCCTCTTTGGGTTCGTAATCAGCGCAGGGATCAGTTCGTTCGACTCGTGACGTAAACCAGATCAAGTCAAACGGAGCATCTCCCGTGGCGCTATCCCCACTGTAAACTTGGGGATCATTCTTATCTTGACTGACCTCGACGAAGCCGATTGAAAGTATGCGTGCCGACGGATCGCGCGCAGCAAAATACAGCGGCAGGCCGATGTCGCGGCGGGCATGGCTGCTGCCGACGATAGCCACTACGCCACGCTCTATGCTCGCCACCGCGCTATCGACCATCAAAGCATCACGCAGCCGCTGGCTGCGGGTCAGACCCGCGCGCAACTCATCCTTAAGCTTGCCACAGTGTGCTCCTCCCATATGCGAAACCAGATAATTCTGGCGGCTTTCACTCCACACTTTCTCAACAGCCAAACGCTTTAATTCGGCTGCATCATAAGCCTCTAAACCACGCCAAATAACCGGCTGTAAATGCTGGTTGGAAACGTTAGCGGCAATAATTGGCAACTTGTTGTCGACTGCGATAGCCAGTAACGGGCTATAGAACTCCCAGTCGGTAAATTTGATCAGCGCGTTGACACTGCCCATCGTTTCCTCACGATTACTGCCAGCCAAGGCCTGATCGAGTATCGGTTGGCTTTCGGCATTAAGCTGCTCCATCATCAGCGCCGGGCGCGCGCCTGAATCGATACGTGCTTTCAGCAACTTCAGCTGATTCTCATGATGTACTGGGTTGTCGTGTATCTCGCCGAGCAGCAGCACGTTGGACGCGTTGATTCTGGCAAATAGTGTGGTCTCGTCTATAAAGCTGCGGCTATTCAAGTCCCATACCTTCCCAACCAGCAGGTGGTCGGTCAACAGCATGTTTCCCGCATCTGCGAAGCTTGTGGACAACAGCAAAACAAAGGTGAGGCAAAATTTGGTGCTCGCGATAATTTTCATATTGCTCCTGATTTAACGAAATTCTTGCTTGCAATCACTTGTGGCTTGAACCGGATGATATGCCCTACTGCAACGGCCATTCGCCTATCGTCTCATCAATTACGGCCTGTAGCGAGAGGGTGCGCGCCAATGCTGCCACGATGCCGTGATAGTGGGTCAGGTCGTCGATGGAAATGCTTTCGTGTTCGCCGGCATTGTAACAAGGTAGACAAAGTTGTTCACCCTACTCCTGCTAGAATGATCCATGTCTTACTGTTCTGGATTGTCCACAAATTAAAGGAATAAATGATGCTGAAACTTGACCCCTACACGTTTACCGTCTTTACATTTATATTTTTATTGGCGGGTTGCGGCACTAACCCAGTAACGAATAAGAGAGAACTGCAATTTATTTCCGAATCACAGGAGGTATCCATTGGGCAAAATAACTATGCGCCAGCGCGTCAACAGCAAGGCGGGGATTACATCATCGATCCGGAATTAACCGCCTATGTGCAGAGTGTGGGCAATAAGCTGGCGGCGGCCTCTGATCGGCAATTACCTTATGAATTTGTGGTGTTGAATGATTCTGTGCCGAATGCCTGGGCGATGCCGGGCGGAAAAATCGCGTTTAACCGCGGCTTGCTTTACGAGTTGAATAGCGAAGCGGAACTTGCCGCGGTATTGAGCCATGAGATCGTCCATGCGGCGGCACGGCACGGTGCGCAAAGCATGGAACAGGGCATGTTGTTGCAAGGTGTGGTGATGGCGACAGGCATTGCCGCTCAAGACAAAAAATATGCAAATCTGGTTGTGGGTGGCGCGCAGCTCAGTTCTAAACTTATCGCCACCAAGTTTGGCCGTGACGACGAATCGGAAGCGGATTTATATGGCATGCGTTACATGAAAAAAGCGGGTTATGACCCGCGCGCAGCAGTGACACTGCAAGAAACATTTTTGCGCTTGAGCAAGGATCAAAAATCCAGTTTCATTGAAGGTTTGTTTTCCAGCCACCCGCCTTCAGATGAGCGTGTTGCGGCAAACAAGGCCACGCTCTCAGCACTGGGTGAAGGTGGTGTTTGGGGCAAAGAAATTTATGCGCAGAAAGTGGGCAAGCTAAAGGCTACTCAAGCTGCCTACAAAGCCTATGACGATGGTGTGAAAGCATTGGCTAAAGGTGAAGCAAGCCAGGCTGCTGTATTTGCCAGGCAAGCTGTCGCTGCCGAGCCGCGTGAGGCGCGCTTTCAAGAGCTGTTGGGCGATATCGCGATGAAGCAAAGCCACGGCAAGGAGGCGCTGGACTATTACGAGCGCGCCATCAAGATGCAGCCTGATTACTTCCGGCCATACGTTCAGAGCGGTATTGCGCTGAACAATCTGGGGCGCCAAGCAGAAGCAGAACCCTTACTCAAGCGTGGCAACGAACTTTTACCCACGGCAACCAGCTATTATTTACTGGGCCAAATTACGGAAAATCGGGGAGATGTGGACAGCGCTTTACAACACTATGAGATGGCCGCTGGTTCGGATTCAGAAGTAGGTAAATCATCAATAGCGCGTTTCGTGCGTCTCGATTTGCCCCGCAATCCAGCCAAATATCTACAGGCTGCGGTTCAGACCGACAACATGGGATATGTATATGCTGTCGTATACAACTCCACCAGCGCGGCTGTTGCGAAAGTCGTGGTGCGATTGGTGCGCTTCGACGCAGAAACCAGGCAGCCTAATGCACAAATGCAATTATTGATCGATTCAAACATAGGCCCTAATCAACGTGGGCAAATCAAGGTAGAGAACCTGCAGGTCTATAAACAGGCCGATTTAAAACTCTATCGTGTGATCGTTGAAAGGGCTGAGTTAGCACAGTAACGTACTGCGTCAATTGGTGTTTGTATCCCCACTACAGTGCCCGCATGGATACCCCCACGCTGAAGATCATCGAGGACCTTGCGGATATCCCCTCAGCGGATTGGGATGCGCTGGCACGGGGCGATCCGCTTCTTTCTCATGCCTATCTCTATGCGCTGCAAGCAAGCGGTTGTGCCTCGGCGCAATTCGGCTGGCAGGCGCAGTTTCTCACCTTATGGCAGGATGGGCGGTTATTGGGTGCGATGCCGCTTTACCTGAAGTCCAATTCGTATGGTGAGCACGTGTTCGATTTTGCATGGGCCGATGCTTACCTTCACCAGGGACTGCACTATTACCCGAAGCTGGTGTGCTCTGTGCCTTTTACACCGGTGACGGGAGCGCGGTTGCTGGTGGCAGCGGGTACAGAATCAAACGAGGTGCGTGCGATGTTGCTTAGTGCTGCACTGCAATTCGCAAAGGACACAGGCGTATCTTCACTGCATTGTTTGTTTCCCGATGAAAACGATGCGCGTGAGATGCAGGCTCAGGGAATGATGTTGCGCCAAGATGTGCAGTTCCATTGGCAGAATCCAGGCTACTGTGATTTTGATGAATATCTGGCCGCGTTAAACCGCGACAAGCGCAAGCGCATTAAACAGGAACGGCGCAAGGTCAAAGAAGCGGGAATCACATTGCAATGCATCACCGGGGATAACCTCACTACGGATCAGTGGGCTTTCTTTGCCTCGTGTTACGCACACACCCGGCAGCAGCACCACTCGCCCCCCGCGCTGAATGAGGATTTTTTTCAGCGCATCGGTGCCACCCTGCCTCAACACACCCTGCTCGTTATCGCGACCCATCAAGGACGGCCTATTGCGAGCGCGCTGAATATTTTCACCAAAAACGTGCTGTATGGGCGCTCATGGGGTGCGTTCGAATATCACCCCGGTCTGCATTTCGAGGCTTGCTATTACCAAGCGATTGAGTTTTGCATCGCGCGCGGCATCAAGACATTTGAGGGTGGTGCCCAAGGTGAGCACAAATTGGCGCGCGGCTTTCTGCCGGTGGCCACTCGATCCGCACACTGGCTGGCGCATCCACAGTTTTCACGTGCGGTTGAAGATTATCTGCAGCGAGAGATCATTGCCATATCAGGGTATGTGAATGATCTTAATGATAGAAGCCCGTTCAAGCAGAAGTAATATTTGCGTCATTCCCGAAAAAATGGGAATCCACTGATTGAATATCGCAACAGGGCAAGTCAGAAATGAAGAACCCCGCAGCAAGCTACGGGGTATCAAATCCGAATCTGGTCAAATCATTCGCCGCAAGCGGCGGGGAATTAGACCCGAAGGGATTAAAGTGTTGTCCGCTTTGTGAAATGATTGCCTCACTGGATTTTCCGCTTTCATGTAAATGACGCATAGTTAGGCGTTGTGCTGCTTGCAGGGCGTAACAGAGGCGACTTAATTCACTAGAAATTTTGTTCCCGCCTCGCTCAGCACAGACTAGTTTATTTGCATGGACAAACGATTTGCTCAGGTATAGGATGCCCTCTGGTTTTTTAAGTTAAACCGTTTTATATCTTCTGCTTGCGTCGATCTATCACGTTCAGTAATTTCCGCCAGTTGTTTCTTTCTTCCGTCGTCTGGATTGTCAGGCTGAATTGGACTGCCGGGCTGTGTGTTTTCGTCGCTCAGATTATGGGGGTCATTGATGGGCAAGCCTTATGTTTCAGAATTTTCGAATTTCATGAATCAATACTTGAAGGAACATCCTAAAGTGGTTGAGGAAAAATGGCGCAGATGGGGATTCTTTTGGAAACTGAATACTGAGACCAATGCGCCTAAAAAAGTCGCCAAACCGAAGAGTGAGAAAAATTTTGCGGGTTAGCTCAGACCAGCCTTAATGAACGTTTTGAGTCAGACACACACCCATTGAATCCGGGGATTCAGCTATCCGATGGCCAATCGCTGAAAGGGAATGGCATCTCTTCGGTGGCAAATGTCAGGAAATTGGCCGTCTGCTGCAAGTATCGCCCTAGGCTGCGGCCAAATAAAACCAGCCGGACATTGGGAGTGTTATTCAGCAACTTCATCACGAATTGAATAACGGCGACGATACACAACACTGTTCCGCACACTTGGAACGCAAAGCCCATCAACAGCATGAACAATCCACGCATCCATATCTGGCGCTTGTTGGTCGGTGTAATAGCGTCTTCATTCATTGCTGGCTCTCCTAAATGTGTTCCACTCAATTTCAAAATGACAGTTATGAAGCCGTCACAAGCAGTGCGATGACTTCCTCGTCACTCACCTGCGGGAAAGATGCATAGAACTGCCCCACTGCATAGAACATCTCCGGCGCACTCAGACATATCACTTCATCGGCATAAGGTTGCACCTTGAGCAGCGTATCGGGTGGCGCGACCGGTACCGCACAGATCAGTTTTTTCGGGGACTTGGCGCGCAGCGCATGCAGCGCGGCGATCATCGTGGAGCCGGTGGCCAGGCCGTCGTCCACGACGATAACGATGCGCCCCGCCGGGTCGTGTGGCGGGCGTATCGGGGTATAGCTGGCGCGCCGCTCGCGCATCACCTTGAGTTGCGCTTCCTTCTCGGCTTCGATGTATTGTGAACTGCCCCCTACCCGCCCGGCATAGTCGCCGAGGTAGGTCCAGCCGCTCTCATCCACCGAGCCGATCGCGAATTCCGGGTTGCCCGGCGCACGCAGTTTGCGCACCAGCACTACGTCCACTTCACCGCCCAGCTCGTCGGCGATGATCCTGGCCATAGGCACCGCACCGCGCGGGATCGCCAGCACCAGCGGGTTCTGGCCGCGATATTGCGCAAGCGCTGCCACGAGCCGGTGCGCTGCATCCTTTCGATCACTGAATATCATGATGCCCTCCTGATGTTATCCGGCAACTAACAGCCAGCGTAGGGCGGAACGCATAGCGGTTCCGCCGCATGGTTTTGTGTTGGCGGGACGCCCCTGCGGGGCTTCCGCCCTACATCAAGATGTTATCTGTTTGCGCTGCCGTCTTGCTTCGAACAGCCGTAGGGTGCGCTGTGCGCACCATGGTGCGTGAAACGCACCCTACAATTGCTTGCGCTGCCTACGCGCTTCGAACAAACATATGCCGGCACTGACCGAAACGTTCAGGCTTTCCACGCTGCCCAGCATCGGGATGCGCACCAGCTCGTCGCAGGTCTCGCGCGTCAGGCGGCGCAGGCCCTCGCCCTCCGCGCCCAGCACCCAGGCCAGCGGGCCGGTGTGTTTGAAACCGTTCAGATCCTTTTCCGCTTCGCCCGCCGCGCCGACCACCCAGATGTCGCGCTCCTGCAATTCGCGCAGCGTGCGCGCGAGGTTGGTGACGGTAATGTACGGCACGGTTTCCGCCGCGCCGCAGGCGACCTTTTCCACCGTGGCGGTGATGCCGACCGCGCGGTCTTTCGGCGCGATCACCGCATGCACGCCGAACGCGTCGGCACAGCGCAGACAGGCGCCGAGATTGTGCGGATCCTGCACGCCATCCAGCACCAGCAACAACGGTGGTTCGCTGAGGGTATCGAGCACATCGTCCAGATGCTGCACACGCTGTGCCGCATCGACCCGCGCCGCAACGCCCTGATGGCGCGCATTGCCCGCCATGCCATCGAGGCGCGCCGCCTCAATCGGGATGATGCGCACACCGTTGGTTTCGGCGAGCTTGATCAGGTCGCGCATGCGCGGGTCATTGCGTTGCGCCTGCAGATAGACCTCCTGCACGCCATCGGGATTCTGGCGGATACGCGCGGTCACGGCATGGAAGCCGTAGATCAGGCGCAGATCAGCCATGCCGTTTTTTTCCACCGGAAGGTTTGCGTGATCCCGGTTTATGCGGGGCGGGCTTTTCTGCACCGGATTTTTTGCTTTCCCTGGGTGCATGTTCCTGTCCAGCCTCTACACTGACATCGTGCAGCACGAAATCGACCTTGGTGCTTTCCATGTCCACTTTGACGACGCGCACTTCTACCCGGTCGCCGAGGCGATAGCGTTGCCCGGTGCGCTCGCCCAGCAACTGGTGCTTGGTCGCATCGAAATGGAAATAATCCTTGCCAAGTTCGGAGATATGCACCAACCCTTCGACATACAGGTCGTCCAGCGAAACGAACATGCCGAAACTGGTGACCGACGATACCGTGCCCGGGAACACGCTGCCGAGATGGTCGCGCATGTAGAAACATTTCAGCCAGGCTTCGACGTCGCGTGTGGCATCGTCGGCGCGGCGCTCGGTCATCGAGCAATGCGCACCCAGCTCGGCCCACTTCTGCGCGGGCTTGTATTGTTTTCCCTGCAGCACCGCCTTGATGGCGCGATGCACCAGCAGATCCGGGTAGCGGCGTATCGGCGAGGTGAAATGGGTATAGGCTTCGTAGCCCAGGCCAAAGTGCCCGATGTTCTCGGGCTCATACTTGGCTTGGCGCAGGGAACGCAGCATCACCATTTGCAGCAAGCCGGCATCGGGTCTGCCCTTAATGCGCTTGAGCAGCTTGGAATAATCGGCTGCCTGCGGATCGTCTTCGCCGGTCAGTTGCAAGCCGAACTCCTTCATGAATTCGCGCAACATTTCCAGTTTCTCCGGAGTCGGTCCCTGATGGATGCGGTACAGCACGGTGTGCCCATGCTCGTGCAGGTAGCCTGCCGCGCACACGTTCGCCGCCAGCATGCATTCTTCGATGAGCTTGTGCGCGTCGTTGCGTACCACCGGCACGATGCGTTCTATCTTGCCGTCGCCGGTGAAGATCATTTGCGTTTCGACAGTCTCGAAGTCGATCGCGCCGCGCTTCGCGCGCGCCTGCAACAGTTTCTGGAACAACTGATAGAGATGTTGCAGATGCGGCACGATAGCCGCGTTGCTCTTGGCCAGCTCGCCATCCGGTTCCGCCAGCATCGCCGCGACCTGGGTGTAGGTCAGCCGCGCTTGCGAATGCATCACCGAAGGATAGAAGCGGTATCTTTCGATATCGCCGCTGCTGCTGATGTGCATGTCGCACACCATGCACAGCCGATCCACCTTGGGGTTCAACGAGCACAGGCCGTTGGATAATTCTTCCGGCAACATTGGAATCACGCGGCGCGGAAAATACACCGAATTGCCGCGCAGGATCGCCTCGCGGTCCAGCGCATCGCCGGTCTGCACATAGTGGCTGACATCGGCGATCGCCACCACCAGACGGTAGCCGCCTTTTTCCGGCGCGCAATACACCGCGTCATCGAAATCGCGCGCGGTCTCACCGTCTATCGTGACCAGCGGCAGGCTGCGGATGTCTTCACGTCCGGCCCAGTCTGCCGGTGAGACGACAGGCGAGATCGCTTTGGCCTGCTTTTCCACATCCTTGGGAAACTCATACGGCAGGTCATGCTTGCGCAATGCGATCTCGATCTCCATGCCGGGATCGGCATAGTTGCCCAACACCTCGACGATGCGCCCGATCGGCTGCGCATGTTTGTTTGGCTGCTGCACAATCTCCAGCATCACCACTTGTCCTACCTTGGCCGCACCGGATTCGCCGGCTGCAACCAATATGTCCTGGGTGATGCGGCGGTTCTCCGCCACCACGAACTTGATGCCGTGCTCTTCGTACAAGCGACCGACTACGCAATTGTTAGCTCGCTCCAGCACCTCGACGATCTTGGCCTCGGGACGACCGCGCCGGTCCACGCCGGATTGGCGCACCATTACCACGTCGCCGTGCAATACCTGGTGCATCTCTTTCTCGCTGAGGAACATGTCCGGACTTCCGTCCTCCGGGATCAGGAAGCCGAAGCCGTCCGGATGGCCTTGCACCTTGCCCTTGACCAGATCGAGCTTGTCCACCACGCAGATGTCGCGCTTGCGGTTGCGCATGATCTGGCCGTCGCGCTCCATCGCGCGCAGGCGGCGCGAGAACAGGTCTTCCTCATCTTTCTCGATATGCAGCAGTTGCAACAACTCCTCATCGCCGACAGGAGCGCCTTGTTCGGTGAGCGTCTGCAAGATGAACTCGCGGCTCGGCAGCGGGCTGTCGTATTGTTCGCGTTCGCGCTCTAAAAATGGGTCTTGCTGACGTATGTTATTTTTCTTTTTCATTGACATTAAATCCTTTAACAATTAAATTGCGCGCCTTCAGTAAAAAGCCCAGATGGCGGAATTGGTAGACGCGCACGGTTCAGGTCCGTGTGCCGCAAGGTGTGGAGG
>JBAQWL010000166.1:0-6231 GCA_049298895.1 Gallionella sp. | reverse complement strand
TTTTCCCACTCATGATGATTTCTCCCTTAATTTTGGCCGCTCTGCTACATAGGGCATCGCGATGGCCACCCGATAAAAATCTGTGCCGCTTTCAACCTGATAGCGCGCCTCAGCATCAAACAGCAGGTCCAGTCGCTCGCGGATGTTACGCAACGCAACCTTGTTGCCTCGATGAGCTCCCTCACTACGGGGGAAACAGGGATTTTCTACTTTGAGCTGCAACTCATTACCGCTGCGGAGCAGCACCACTTTGATGCAACCCCCTTCTGGTAGTGGTTCGATCCCATGATATACGGCATTTTCCAACAAAGGTTGCAACAACAACTGTGGGATCAGGGCATCTTCGGGCAGGCTATATATTCTCCACTCCACGCGCAGTCGTTCGCCCATACGCAGCTGCTCGAGAGCCATATACTGCTTGCTCAATTCGATTTCATTTTGCAATAACACTAAATCCCGTGCGTCCGACATTGCCATGCGAAACAGGTCTGCCATATCTTCCAGCGCGGCTTCCGCTTGCTTGGGTTGGGTACGCACGATGCCGAGCACGGCATTGATGGTGTTAAACAAAAAGTGCGGTCTGATACGTGCGCGCAATATTTGCAAGCGCGCATCATGCAATGCGTGCAACAGCGCAAGGGTGCGTAACCGGAAATACATCAACAAGACACCGCACATCATCACGCTGAGCAAAGGATAACGCACTAAATGGAAATAACTATTGTTGTTGCTCAGCAGGCGGGACAACTCACCGCCGAAATAATAGGTCGCCAGCGTAATAACCGCCACTGTGACATTTACTGCCAGGGCACCGCGCCAGTAACTAAGCCTATCCAGCCATGGTTGCCCTGCCCACAACATCAGCAAGGTGGTTAACAGAATCGGCGAGAGCAGCGTGGCGATTAACATCATGCGTCGCGGCACATCCGCCCATCCATCCGCCTGCAACAATGCCAGCAGCAATGCCATGCCGTTGCTTATCAACAGAATGCGCAGCATGACGCCAAGGTTGCGAAAGTTCGGCAACGCATCAGTCCTGACATTTTGTTTTATACTGCGTGCCTTAATCATGGTGTGCTGGTTCAGGAGTTCGCCAAGTTTATTACGCTATATTTGATGCGCGCTTTATTCTGAGACAAATGGGGGCAGCAATGCAAGACAAAGATAACTGGTCGGGACGATTCACGGAGCCGGTCGCGGAATTGGTGAAGCGCTTTACCGCATCGGTGGGCTTTGACCATAAGCTGGCCATGTTCGACATCCAAGGCTCGCGGGCACATGCGCAAATGCTGGCTGCCTGCGACATCATTACCAAACAGGATTTGAGCGACATACAACGAGGTCTCGCTAAAATCGAAAATGAGATTATCACTGGTCAATTTGTTTGGTCGCTGGATCTGGAAGATGTGCACCTTAACATTGAGAAGCGGCTCATCACGTTGGTCGGCGATGCAGGAAAACGTTTGCACACCGGGCGTTCGCGCAACGACCAGGTAGCGACCGATGTGCGCCTGTATTTACGCAGCGCCATCGATGATCTGCTGGCGCTTATCAGGGCCCTGCAAAGTGCGTTGCTTGACTTGGCTGGGCAACACACTCATACCATCATGCCCGGCTTCACCCATCTGCAGGTCGCGCAGCCAATCAGCTTCGCGCATCACCTGATGGCTTATTTCGAGATGTTGAAGCGCGATACAGAACGTCTGCATGATTGCCACAAACGCGTAAATCAATTACCACTTGGCGCGGCCGCACTGGCCGGAACCAGCTACCCGATCAAGCGTGAGTATGTCGCCGATTTGTTGGGTTTTGACGGTGTGTGCGAAAACTCGCTAGACGCGGTTTCGGATCGCGATTTTGCTATTGAATTCACCGCAAGCGCCGCGCTGATCATGACGCATCTTTCGCGATTTTCCGAGGAGCTGATCCTGTGGATGAGCCCGTGCTTCGACTTCATCGATATCGCTGACCGCTTTTGCACCGGCTCATCCATTATGCCGCAAAAGAAAAATCCCGATGTGCCAGAGCTGGTTCGCGGCAAAACCGGTCGCGTCAACGGCCATTTGATCGCGCTGCTGACGCTGATGAAGGGTCAGCCGCTGGCCTACAACAAGGACAATCAGGAAGACAAGGAACCTCTGTTCGACACCGTGGAAACGCTGACGCAAACCCTGCGCATCTACGCCGACTTGATTGCGGGCATCAAGGTAAATCCGGAAGCCATGCGCAGCGCGGCCTTGCAGGGCTATGCCACCGCCACCGACCTGGCTGATTATCTGGTGAAGAAAGGCATGCCGTTCCGCGACGCCCATGAAGCCGTGGCCTTGACGGTACGTTTCGCCGAGCAGCGTGGCTGCGATTTATGCGAAATCGGCCTTGCCGAGCTGCAACAATTCTCCGCTCTGATCGGAGAAGACGTGTATCAGGTATTGACATTGGAAGGGTCCCTTGCCAGCCGCGACCATACGGGCGGCACTGCACCACAGCAGGTCACTGCAGCAATCGCGCGGGCACGCGCCAGTTTGACGAACTAACGTTAAGAGCTGCCGAGCAAATCCGTTCGCCCTGAGCTTATCGAAAGGCCGGCAAGCTAACGCATTGTTTGTTAATTATCCTCGGTAATTGTTTCGACAAGCTCACCACGAACGGAGGACATGTTCAGTACTTTCCTCATTCAATCAGCTGACGTGATCCGTAACATTATCAAACACTGGAGATTTTAATAAGGCAATAAATTTCATTGATGGCAAGGGCTGACTGAACAAATAACCCTGGTAAAGTTTACACCCCGCACCCAATAGGAAATCACGTTGAGCATGGGTTTCCACTCCTTCGGCGATTACCTCAATGTTCAAGTTAACAGCCATGCCGATAATAGTTTGAACAATCATCGCATCGGAGGATTTTGTGCCGATATTGCGCACGAACGACTGATCGATTTTCAGTTGATCGAGGGGTAATCGCGTCAGATAAGCTAACGACGAAAAACCCGTACCAAAATCATCCATGGAGAAACGAACGCCTATCGATTTCAGTGCATTCATCTTGGCTATCGTATCAACAACGTTGTCGAGCACCGTACTCTCGGTCAGTTCAAGCTTGAGCCGCAGGGGATTAATGCGGCTTTTTTCTATTTCTTCGCTCACTTGTTTAACGAAGTTCGGTTGACGGAATTGCTTCGCGCTAACGTTAACAGCAACTGTTAGTTCGCGGGTATCCGGATTACTTTCCCACTCTTTAAGTTGTGCGCAAGCTGTTTGCAATACCCACAGGCCGATAGACAGGATCAGCCCGGTTTCTTCCGCTATCGGAATGAACAGGGACGGGGGGATCAGACCTTGAGTCGGGTGCTCCCAGCGGATTAGCGCTTCAGCGCCTACGTAGCGCTGATTGCTATTAACCTGCACCTGATAGAAAAGTCTGAATTCCTTTTGCTGTAATGCCTTACGCATGCCAGTTTCAAGCAGACTGCGGGTTTCCAGCACCTCTTGCATTGCGGGATCGAAAAAGCGCAGCGTGTTGCGACCTGATTTCTTGGCTTCGTACATGGCCGTGTCAGCCTGCTTGAGCAAATCGTCAGGTTTTTTCTGGAAATCGGCAAACATGGCGATGCCGATACTCGACGAGCTGTGATGCTCCATGTCTTGGAGCAGATAGGGCTGGTTGACAGTCTTGAGCAGCTTTTCCCCCAGGCTTCTGGCCTGCAAGGCAGCATGCTTCATATCTCCTTTTAATCCCTCCAATAACACCACGAATTCATCGCCGCCCAATCGTGCCAAGGTGTCGGTATCGCGTATACACTGCCGCAAACGCTGGCCCACCTCGACCAACAGCATGTCTCCAATATCATGCCCCCGCGTGTCGTTTAATACCTTAAAATGATCCAAATCAATGAACAATAACGCTGCGCTGGTTTTGTTACGCGTACTGTTGACCACTCCCTGCTGAAGACGGTCAACCAACATACGCCTGTTGGGAAGATTGGTAAGCGGATCATAAAATGCAAGATTGAAGATTTTTTCTTCGGCTGACTTACGATCCGTGATGTCAGAGAACGCACATATGTAATTTGTAACTTGGCCATCTTCACTTTCAACGGCGGTAACGGTCAACCATTCCGGATAAACTGAGTTATCCTTGCGCCGGTTCAAGATTTCCCCTTGCCAAAATTTATCGCTCCGCAGGGTTGCATGCATACGCGAATAGAAGTCCTCATTTCTCTCGTCTGATTTCAACGTGGACAAGGGTTTCCCGATAGCTTCCTCGGCACTATAACCAGTCAGCACGGAGAAGATTCGATTGACTCTAAGGACAATTTCGTTGTGATCCGTAACCATCAATCCTTCTTCAATCTCGAAAGCAATGGCAGCAACGCGCAAGGCTGCCTGGCGATCTTCCAGCACCGCCATCATGTTATTGAAGGCATGAGCCATATCGACGATATCCTTCGGCCCAGCCATAACGGCACGCACACTCGATTCGCCCACCATGGCTCGCTCCATGCTGGCCGACAACAGGTTAAGTGGCCGCGTTATACGGTTGGTTAGGAAGCTAACCATGAGCAGAAACAACAACGCGAAGGCAACTGACGTGGCCAGATTGGTGACAAAAATATCGGTTGTCGTCTTGGACAGCTCCGCTTTACTCATCACCACTTTAATATAGCCAATCAATTCCGGTTTGGTTGGCTCCGCATCGAATGGCGTTTCTTCAGCGGGCTGCGTATACACTGGCGCAACAAAACGCCATGCATTCTGGCTTTCTGCATCGAGAACCGCTGTACCCTGCACCAGCTCGGCTTGCCTATCCACCGCGATTAACTCGGCTTCGTTAATGCTGCCACGCTTCATCATTATGCTATGATCGGTGTCGCGTATTTCCACGCTGAGTACACCGGGGAAAGACATGGTAGCGTCCACCGCTTCAGTTGCGTTTTCAGCAGAAGCGTAAAGAAGCGCCAGGACGCTCTGACGAGTCAGATTCTCGGTTATGCGCTGACCTTGCTCGAGCAGGTTAAGGCGCATCCGTTCGTTACTCTGCCACGACCCTACCAGCGATGAAGTCAATGCCAAGCATAGAATACCGAGCGAAATCAGAACCCCAAGCTGGCGCTTAAAAGTGTACTTCTGGAGAAACTTGCTGACTATATTTTTCATTGGCGTACAGGTTACGGCTCTGGATATGCAGAGTCGAAACTTTGTGAGGGATTCAGGTTAAGCGCCAAATGCTTGGCAGTGCGCAAGTTGATAGCGCTGTGCAAGTCGCGCAATGGCCTTATTCCATATCTTGCGCGACCACCTGAGATCATGTCCTGCGCCAAACCGCCAAGACTTCTTCCCATCGCTACATTGTCAGGATACATCGAAAACAGTACTCCGCGCACAACATGGCCTACACTGCTGGAAAAAACCGCGATGTTACGACGCCATGATTCACGTAACACCAAAGGCAGAATCAAATTTTCATCAACCGTCGTGGCATCCTGGGGCAACCATAAGATTTCGGTTTGTGCGTCAGCCCCAGAAAAAAAATCCTGATAGAACTGTGTTGCACTGCGTAAATCCGTAGCCTTGCGCGCCACCAACTCCAGACCCTGAGCACGAGCGGACTCTTCGGCCAAAGCTATCAGCCAGTCGTTGTAGTCAGGATCGTAAACGACGAATACACGCTTCGCTTTCGGTACCAGTTCCTTCATGTGAGCAAACAGCAAAGCCGGGTCCGGCGCCAGACTGATTATCGATCCCTTGCTCAATTCGCTCTTCGGGACTGTCAACACACCGCCCACTACCACCTTGATACCGTTGTTCAGTGGCGTTGCGGCCTTCATGCCCTGACGGCCAAGGGCGATCACCACTTTAGTATTTCGAATTTTCAAACTGGTTCTCAGTTCATCGATATCCGTGCCAGCGCGTAGCGCATGGTGGGTCAGCGGAACGTCTACCTTGGCCTTGATACCCTCGATAATTTTCTCGAATATCCCGCGATAGGGCTCACCGATATCGGGATATAAAACTGTGATCGGCGCTTCTTCGGCAGCCCCGGCCCAGGCAGCGAAAAATAGCAGTACACCGCCCAGCAACAAGCCGGACAGTAGCCGGGCAGACTTGCCCGGCGAAAATAGCGCTGCGATTTGCATCAGAAAAGGCGGCTCAACTCAAAACGATACTCGCGTGGGGCCAGCGGTAAATCGTTGGGAATCGGTACGAACGGGGTGCCGTTCGGGCTAGGCTC
>JBAQWL010000165.1:0-4070 GCA_049298895.1 Gallionella sp. | reverse complement strand
AGGAGGTATGTCAGACAGGTTGAATTGCCCCAGACTCTTGTTGCCGGAAACTATTTCGCGTTCGCCTTGCAGCACGTGTATGGTCACCGCGTTTTGGTTGTCATCGGCGGTGGAGAACACCTGAGATGCCTTGGTCGGGATGGTGGTATTTTTCTTGATCAGCTTGGTCATCACGCCACCCATGGTCTCGATACCCAGCGACAGTGGGGTCACGTCCAGTAACAGCACGTCCTTGACTTCACCCTGAAGCACGCCGCCCTGGATCGCCGCACCGACCGCTACCGCCTCGTCCGGGTTGACATCCTTGCGTGCTTCCTTGCCGAAGAATTCCTTCACCTTCTCTTGCACCAAAGGCATGCGTGTCTGGCCGCCGACCAGGATTACGTCGCCGATGTCAGAAATGGAAACTCCTGCATCCTTCATGGCGATCTTGCATGGCTCTATGGTGCGCGCGACCAGGTCTTCGACCAGGCTTTCCAACTTGGCACGGGTAATTTTTACTGCCAGATGTTTTGGACCGCTTGCATCAGCCGTTACATAAGGAAGATTCACTTCGGTCTGCTGAGTGGAGGATAGTTCGATCTTGGCTTTTTCAGCAGCGTCCTTAAGACGTTGCAACGCCAGCACGTCCTTGCGCAGGTCGATGCCGCTTTCCTTTTTGAATTCATCAACCAGATAGTCGATTACGCGCATGTCGAAATCTTCGCCACCCAGAAAAGTATCCCCGTTGGTGGACATTACTTCGAACTGGTGTTCGCCTTCGATCTCGGCGATATCGATGATGGAAATATCGAAAGTGCCGCCTCCCAGGTCATACACCGCTATCTTGCGGTCGCCCTCTTGTTTGTCCAGACCGAACGCGAGCGCAGCTGCAGTAGGCTCGTTGATAATGCGTTTCACTTCCAAGCCGGCGATGCGACCCGCATCCTTCGTGGCTTGGCGTTGTGCATCGTTGAAATAAGCGGGCACGGTGATGACCGCTTCGGTGACGGGTTCGCCCAAATAGTCTTCGGCAGTCTTCTTCATTTTCATCAATACTTGCGCGGATACTTCTGGCGCGGAGATTTCCTTGTCGCGTGCTTTCACCCACGCGTCACCATTCTTGGCCTTGACGATGCTGAATGGAACCATGGCGATGTCCTTCTGTACCATCTTCTCGTCAAAGCGGCGGCCGATCAGGCGCTTCACCCCGTATAGCGTATTGGTCGGGTTGGTGACAGCCTGGCGCTTGGCAGGGGCGCCCACCAGAATCTCACCATCTTCCATGTAGGCGATGATTGAAGGTGTGGTGCGAGTACCTTCAGCGTTCTCGATCACCTTGGTCTTGCCGTTCTCCATGACGGCCACGCAAGAGTTCGTCGTGCCCAAGTCAATACCGATGATTTTTCCCATGATGCTTTCCTTTCAGTTGAATACCTAAAGATTGAATACTGTTGTTACCCTGCCGCCTAACATTAGGGCGGCAATGGATATTTCAAGAGTGCTACAAGCCTTAATTCGTCATTCCCGAAAAAGCTAGAATGACGGCGCTGGTTATTCCTTTGCCTTTGCCACCATCACCATGGCTGGGCGCAATACACGGTCATTTAGCGTATAACCTTTCTGCATCACGCTGACCACGGTGTTGGCTGGTTGATCAGTCTCTACCATGCCTATCGCCAGGTGTTTGTGCGGATCCAATTGCTCCCCGACCGGGTTGATTTCGATGATGTTGAATTTTTCAAATACTCCAGACAGCTGCTTGAGTGTCAGTTCCATACCGTTCTTGAAACTCTCGACATTCTCGGTCTGTATGGCCAGGCCTGCTTCCAGACTGTCTTTCACCGCCAGCATCTCGTTGGAGAAGCGTTCTACGGCGAATTTTTGCGCTTTACTTACGTCCTCAATCGCGCGGCGACGGATATTTTCGCTCTCGGCCTTGGCGTACATCCATGCGTCATAGTGCTCCTGCGCCGTACGCTCTGCTTCCTTGAGTGATTCTTCTAGGCTGGGAAGGATTTCCACTGTCTTCACCTCAGCGGATACAGTGGCCTCTTCGTCGAGTTGTTGCGGGGTTTGCGGGTTGCTATCGTTTTGCTCCATGCTGCTCTCCATGTTTCGACTGGTAACTAATGGGGGGCTAAGTTTTATATTTCAAGAGTAAGTGAATAAATATTTTGTCGCGTGAGATAATGCGCGCCATTCAGAAGCTGTCATGACATGTCAACTAATAATCATTACTGGCGCATAGCCGGATTCTATTTTTTCTATTACGCCTTCGTGGGGATGTTCTCGCCCTACTGGAGTCTGTATCTGAAATCCATCCATTTTGATGCCATTGAGATCGCCGTCCTGATGTCGATCCAGCCGGTGATGCGCATGATTGCACCTTACATTTGGGGGTGGCTGGCCGACCGTACCGGGAAAAGACTGCTGGTGGTTCAGATAGCCGCGACCTTGAGCGCAGTGTGCTATCTAGGCGTTTTCGCCACCACCAGTTTTTGGGGCATGTTTTTGGTGCTGGCGCTGATGGGTTTTTTCTGGAGTGCTTCGATGCCGTTGGTTGAAGCGACCACGCTCACTTATCTCGGCAAGCACAGTGCACGCTATGGGCGTATCCGATCATGGGGTTCGATTGGCTTCATCCTGTCGGTGGTTGGGCTGGGTTATGCGTTCGACTATATCGCTATTGCATGGCTGCTGTGGGCAGGGGTGGTCTGCGAACTCGGTATCCTGATTTTCTCACGCCAGATACCGCATATCGAAGTGTTGGCACATCACACTGACCATCAGCCAATCAAACAGATCGTGATGCAGCCACGCGTGTTGGCCTTGCTCAGCGCATGTTTTCTGATGTCGGTCGCGCACGGCGCTTACTATACTTTTTACTCCATTTATCTGGTTGAACACGGCTACGCGAAAAGTGCGGTGGGCGGGCTGTGGGCGCTCGGCGTGATCTGTGAAATCGGCGTGTTTTTCCTGATGCCGTGGTTAGCGCGCCGTTTTGGCTACACCCGCATTCTGCTATTCAGCTTTGGTTTGGCGGTGATACGGTTTACGTTGATCGGCTGGGCGGTGGATTTCCTGTTACTGCTACTCATCGCGCAAATGCTGCACGCTGCTACGTTCGGCGCGTATCACGCCGCCTCGGTGGGGCTGATACATGAATTCTTTCAAGGACGCCATCAATCCAAAGGCCAAGCCTTGTTCGGTAGCCTCACTTACGGTGCAGGTGGTGTGCTGGGCGGGATGGCCAGCGGCCCGATCTGGCAACACTATGGGGCCAGCGTGCTTTATTCATGTAGTGCGGGGGTGGCGTTGATCGGCTTACTGCTGATACTGTGGAAGCAGGGTATGGAGAACGCGCATATTGAGATGCGTGGTTTTGGTGGTTGACATCCGCCATTTAGACTGATGGAGTGGATATGAAGCGTCCAGGTTTTTTCCTTGCAGCGCTGTTATCTGCCCAAGCATTTTCTGCGCCAACTGTTCCGATAGTCCCATTGCAACAGAATCTGACTGTAGTTGAATATTCCAGTGCTGGACGACAGACCGGGTGTGGTTTGCGGATTACTGGGGTGGCCAGGCAAAACTTATCGCTCAATGTGCTGATCACTGTATTCATGAAGGAGCCAGGAATCACGTTTGGAGTGGTCAAAGTTGTTGCCAGAAAAATAGCTATGGAAAATGGTATGCCACTACCACAGGATGGCACAGCTACGCATTCTAGCCTCGGAAAGATACTCAAGGCATGGATCAAGCCTGCTTCAGGGAGCCAATCATTAATTTATCAGAACGGCGAGTCATCGCATAACGACGCTTATATGGTATCGTCGGAATTCACCAGCACCGTGGATTTGTTGGTTGCGATATCGCAGGAAAACTTCGTGGTGGGATTAAACAGAAGCGAAGCTGGCCCCGATGACATATTCCAGTTCGACCAGCGGATAAGCCAGGAAGAAGCTGGCAAGCTGTCCGTGTGTATGAAAAATCTTAGGGCTGAGATAGAAGAAAGCAAGAGCCATAAAACCTTCTGATAGAACAGCTAGCCATGCGACTGAAGAAACTCCTGCCCACTCCACTAGGTCGCC
>JBAQWL010000164.1:0-6119 GCA_049298895.1 Gallionella sp. | reverse complement strand
CTTCGGTGGGAATGTCAGCAAATTTGTGTCACCTTATGTTGTAGACAAGCTGCGGAAAAAGAATTAACTATACAAATAGTTTGAGCAGTAAATAGGAGAAGTCATATGGCACTGATGATTACTGATGAATGTATCAACTGCGACGTATGTGAGCCGGAGTGCCCGAATGATGCGATCTCGCAGGGTGATACCATTTATGTGATCGATCCGAAGAAATGCACCCAATGTGTGGGTCACTACGATACACCGCAGTGTGTGGAAGTGTGCCCGGTGGATTGCATCCCGTTGAATCCAGATTACGAGGAGAGCAACGAGCAGTTGCAGGTTAAGTATGAAGGGCTAATGGCGGCGAAAAAAAGTTGAGCCGCCACGCCTGAAAAAAGCCGCGTAACGACTGCGCGGATTTTTTATTTTGATGCAGCTAACGGTTGGCGTTCCTTCCAAATGTCTTTGATAGGCCCCACACCAGCGCTCATGCCGAGAGAGGACAAGCCGTAAAAGTCTGACAGGGTGCGCAACACATTGTAGTGATTGATGCGCTGATCGCTTTTTCCGGTCCTAACCATGGGCCCTACCATTATCGTTACGATGCGATTGTTTGACTGATAATGATCCTCATCCCAGGTGAGTATCAACAAGCTGTTGTGCTTCATTGCCCAGTCGACATACGGCAAGATGTGAATTTTCAGCCAATCGTCCGCGTCCAAAAAACTGCCATCGTGCATGTCATGATCCTGGTCGGGGATGACAAAAGCGATGGTCGGCAGTTTGGAGTAGTCCTTCGGGAAATCGGCAAAGCGTTTGTTCACCATAGCTGGCAGTCCGGAGCCTTGCCAGTTCACCACCGGATTGTGTTTGCGACTATAAGCACCGGACATGCAGGTTTCGCTGCCAATTTCTGGTAACGATTCAGAAAAAATTCCAAAGCTCAATCCAGCAGCCTTTAATGTCGTAGCGAGGTTGTCGGAATCGAAGGCAAGCGGACAGGCATTGTTGGTGATGCCTTGGGTATCACCTGAGAATAATGCGAGGTAGTTGGGTTGACTCGGATGGGTGACGCCGTATGACTGGGTGAACAACATGCCGCGTTTCGCCAGCGCGTGGATGTAGGAATCCTGATTGCTCTTGTCCATGATCTGTATAAAGCTGCGATTTTCTTCGATGACTATGACGACGTGATCAGGACGCGGCAGAAGGTCGGCATTTGCATTGGGAATGGCGAGCAAGTGGCGCGGCGAGATTTCCATGGAATTTGTTATTGGTGAGTGGGTGCGATAGAAATGGCTAGTTTTCTGCGTCCTCAATTTTCTTCCGTGATTCTTCGGCTGCCTGCTGCAACATCTGTTCCACACCTTTGGCTTTTTCAAGCGCCTCGCGCTGTGGGGTGGCTATCTTAGCCGTTGGGGATGAACTATCACAAGCATTGAGCAACAACATGGTGGCGAGCAAAATGTATTTCATATTTCCCCCGGCTAGGTTAAGAAGCCTCTATGACTTGTTCAGAGGTTCCTTAGCGCGAACAATAATTATTTCTGGCAGGTTCCGCAGTAAAAACTGGATCGCTGCCCCTGACGGATTTGCTTGATGATTGTACCGCAATGACGACATGGCTCACAATTGCGCCCATACACCCAATAAGTTTGCTGGAAGTAGCCAGGCTGCCCGGCACTATTGACGAAGTCACGCAGGGTGCTGCCACCCAGAGCGATGGCTTCCACTAGGGTGGAACGAATTTCTGCTGTCAGTTTTATGCATCGCGGCAGGCTGAGTTTACCGGCAGCCAGCTGCGGTTTGATGCCGGCACGAAACAGCGCCTCGTTGGCGTAGATATTGCCCACCCCCACCACGATATGGTTGTCCATGATGCATTGTTTGATGCTGGCGCTACGCTTGCGCGTGGCCTTATAGAGATAGTGCGCATCGAATTTACTTTTATTCCCTCCCCCTTGCGGGGGGAGGGTTAGGGAGGGGGTAGAGACTTCATCCAAAGGTTCAGGACCAAGTGTCGCGAGCAGCGGATGGGTGTGCACATCGCCGCTATGCCACAGCACCGCACCAAAGCGGCGGGGATCGCGTAGCCGCATCAGCATGCCGTCGCTTAGCACCAGATCGAAGTGATCGTGCTTTTCTGCGGGCGTACTGGTGGGCAAGATGCGCAAACTGCCGGACATGCCCAGATGCAGGATCAGCGTGCCGCTGCCGCAATCCATCAGCAGATATTTGGCGCGGCGCTGGAGCGAGTGGATGGCCTGCCCGCGCAACAGCTTCGGCAGGTTTTTCGGGATAGGCCAGCGCAGACTGGCGTTGCGGATCACCACATCGGCGATGGTTAGGCCGGTGAGGTGTGCCGCCAGACCGCGCCGGGTGGTCTCTACTTCGGGGAGTTCGGGCATGATGGGTTACGTTAACAATAATCAATCAAGTTTGAACTCATTGATTATGTATTATGACTAATTTGATTCGTGGGCGATGTGGCATTGCTATTCAGAAAGTATTGTGATGCTGACCCCTTTGATTCCTGCTTTGATTCCGGTTGATTTGATGCATGGCCGACGTGGCATGGTTGTTTAATGTCGATCATAAGGTTAAATCCACCGGCTTTAGCCGGTCAGCTTTAGCCTTGCTAATTCAGCGAGCGTGGAATTTTGCATCCTGTTCCTCCTTGCTGGTGTTGCGCGTTTAGCAAGAACTGGGAGATGACTTTAGTCATCTGCGACTGCTGCGCTAACCCACCTGCTTTAGCTGGTGGTAGTTTAGTCTCTCCCATTAGCCAAGCTCCGAACTGAATTTCTTCATTTCCATGGTGACATCATGGAACCATTATTAGTCTGTCCATTTTGAATCACCTTTGTGGTCATGCAAAAGTGAATAGGCTTCAGTAACAATTGTTTTATGATACAGATCAAGATTATTCAAGTAGCTCCCAGAAAACGCCCACACTGATACAAAAGATCCAATGGATAGTAAAAACAAGAATAGCCAATGAGGCTGCCTACCGTAACAATACGTCACCACTAGCCCTCCAAGAATGCTGAGCCAAAAGAGAAACGTGCTTGCTATAGTGATCGATCTGTGAAGTACGTATTTGTTTTGATAATACGTAACTTGCGAGCGCGATAAGTTCTGAGCCAAATAGTTTTTAACTACGAAGGAAAGAGAGTCCCCCTCTAACTTAATATCTGTTGTGGAAAAGTGTTTCTGTATGCCTTTGTAGAGTGATTCAAATTCGCGATCAAATGGAGATGGAAGTTTAGGGATTCTAAATATAAGTGATTGAATAGTTCTCGTGAACTGGGTAATTTTATTTTGGTTTTGAAATTCCAAATTAAGTATTCCGAACCAATTCAACCAGTGCCCTAAAAAGTACCAAAGGAAAACAAGTGGGATGACAGGATTAATATTTCCTTTCAGACTTAATATATCGACCAGATGCAGTAAGGCTGGAATCGTGGATTCTGATATGCCGCTGTTGGCCCATGTTAATGGGACAGGAGAACCGACTGCAATCCATAATAAGAGAGCGAATATATTTATAATAATACCCGGCAACAATATGCTGAAAAAATCAAAACTAAGATTAGTCAATTTCGCTAATAGTTGGTCCATAATACCCTCAGTCCATATTGAAGTTGAAAGCGTAAACCTGCACCTGGTACTGGTCATTCAAGCTCTGCGGCGTTTCCACCAGATATAACCCCCCACACCCGCCAGCAATAGCGGCAACACCAGCAGGAAACCGAAACTGATGACATTGAGCTCGGTCTTGCTGAGCATCAGGCTGCTGTCCTTGGAGGCTCGCGGTTGCAGGGTGATGAGGTGTTCTTCGCCGGCCAGCCAGTTCACCATGTTCACGCCCAAGTCCACATTGCCGCCGTTGCCGGCGTAGCTGTTGGCCAGGAACGCGCCGTTGCCGACTACGACGATGCGCTGGTCTCTGTCATTGATGCTTCGTTGCAGGGCCATTGCGATGATGGCTGGTCCGGGCGCGTCTCGTTTTTTGTTGAATGCGGGTGGTTTCGAAGGTGACTTGTCGATGGACAAGCTGCGGCTCACCCAGCCGCGGGCGGCGACCTCCACCAATACGTGATGTTGCCAGTCAGGGTTTTCGTTCCACATTAGCGGGCGCGCAGAGGGAAAGGCGGTGATCAGATTGAAATTACGCGTGATCGCATGTGGCGGGTAGGTGGCGCCCAATGACCAGGTGGAAGGAGCATTTATTCCCGTAGCTGCGGGGTCGATCACGATGCCAGGCGGCAGCAGCAAGTCGAGGTTCTCGGCAAGGCGTTCCAGGCCATGCAGCGGTTCCGCATCAATCAGCCACAGCAGGTTGCCGCCGCGATTGACATAGCGCAGCAGCTTGTCCACTTCGCCCGGCATCAGGTCGAGTTGCGGCTGGGTGATCACCAGTACGTTGGCATTGTTTGGGACTTCCTGTGCAAGCGCCAGATTCAGACTGCTGAGGTGGAAGCCATTCTGTTTCAACTTTGCACCGAACAGCGTACCAAGGTCATGGTTGGCGATGCCGTCCAGCTTGCGTTCGCCGTGTCCGTCCAGGTACATCACGGTCTGATCGCGCGTGTGTGCCAGGCGCAGCAGCGTGCTGGTGACGATCTGCTCGTTGATCTGGGTGAGGTGCTCGCTGCGTCCGGCGTATTCGAACACCATCTCGCCGTTGAGCTGGATGTTCGCCGCGCGGGCATGGTCGGCTTCCTCGCTCGGGTCGATGAACACCAGATTGATGTCGGCTTTGTAGCGCTGGTAGAGCGAGAAGAAGTCGCGAATGATCTTGCGGATGTCGCCGAGACGCGCATCCTGTTTGGTGGCATACACGGTGATATTGACCGGGCCGCTCAGTTGTCTGAGAACCTCCACGCTGGCTGGTTCCAGACTGTTGCTGGCATTGTGGGTGAGGTCGCGCTGCAAATGATAACGCGCGGCGAGATAGCCCAGGCCAAGCGCGACCCCCAGCAACAGAACAACGAACAGCAGGTTGCGCAGAGAGGGGTGGTTGAAAAATCTGCTCAGCATGACTTACCCGTATATGCGGTTGTTATTGATACGGCGCATCGTCAGCAACAGAAACACCGTGCTGAACAACACGAAGAACGCAACATCGCCGCTGTCCAGCAAGCCGGCGTTGAGATTCTGGAAGTGATAGAGCGGCGAGATGAGGTGCCAGTGCGAGTCGTCCGCTGCCGCAGCGATGTCGGCCAGCCACAAACCGACTAGTACCGCCAGAGCGCCAATGGCGGCGATGATAGGTTGCGTGGTGAGTGAAGAGATATACAGCCCTAGGGAGGCGTAACTGGCAGTAAGCAGCAGCAGGCCAAGCAGATTGCTCAATAGCAGGCCGTGATCGAGATCGGTGCCGAGCCCTAACGTGTAAAGCATCAGCGGAACGTCGGTCATCAGCACGACCAGAAAGATCAGCAGGCCGAAGAACTTGCCGAGCACGATCTGACTAATGGATAACGGTGCGGAAAGTAGTAGCGTAAGGGTTTGATTGCGACGTTCTTCGGCGATCAGGCGCATCGTGAACATCGGCACCAGCATCATCAGCAGTAGTGCGACCATGTTGAATAGCGGTACCGCCACTATAGTCGTCACACCTGGCGCGTTTGCGAGCTGCGCCAATTGCGGTTGCAGGTCGAGGAAGGTCTGCAGGGTGTTCAGGAAAAACCAGGTGAAAATGAATTGCAAGGTGGCCAACATGAACCAGGTCGATGGCATCGCGAACAGGCTGCGCAGTTCGCGCAAGGCAAGCAGACGGATCATGAAGTTGCCCCTGAAGCAGATGTTCCGGCCGATTTTTCCTGCGAGGTGATCCTGACATACACATCTTCCAGCGTGGCTTGCAGCGGCGTGAGTTGTTCCACTTGCCAGCCATGCTGCTCTGCCAGACTGAGCAGCTCAGCCTTGGGGTTGTCTTCCGGCGTATGCAACACGCGGAACTTTGTGGTGGCAATCTGTTCTACGCTTTTGATCCCGGCAATGCCTTCCAGCGTGCTCAGGGGTGGGGGGTTGCATAGGCCAACAATGAAACCGGATACATTACCCTGTTCCAGCATATGTGCACTGGTGTCACTGTAGATCAGCTTTCCATGATGCATGATTTCGAC
>JBAQWL010000163.1:0-5929 GCA_049298895.1 Gallionella sp. | reverse complement strand
GGCCCAGGCTGAATCAAGTTGTGCGAGCTCCACTTCGGGCAGCTTCGCCAGATCGTTGCGTAGTGTTTCCAGTGTTTTCGCTTCGCTTGGTTTAGGATAAACAATGAACGCATCCGGTAGCGGGTTCTGTTTCAGGCCGCCAATCACGTCGGCGAGTCCAGTGCTTTCCTTGAGTTGCTCCAGGGCTTGGTCGCGCGCGATGAATTCGGCGCGATCAATTGCCGGATGTTGTGAAAGTTGTTTGTGCAACTTATCGACGACATCCGTCTTCACGTCCATCTTCAGGAATAAGCTGATCTGCTGTGTGCCGGAAACTTGAGAAACCAAGTCCTGCACGTTTTCCAGTAATACGTACATGCCAGCCGGCAGGCTGAGTGCGATGCCGATGACCAGGATATTAAGTAAGCCCGCCAGCTTGGATGCGAACATACGGCGCAATACAGCAATGACTTGTGCAAGCGCGTGCCTCATGCCTGTCCTGAGCCTGTCGAAGCGGATTGCAGTTCTCCATGCTTGAGCGCGAGCACGCGCACAGCGGTATCCTGCAGCACGCTTTCATCGTGAGTAGAAATCAGCAGGGTAACCCCGACCTGATGGAAGGATTTAAAAATCGCCATGATCTCGTGCGCGTATTCCGCATCCAGATTGCCAGTCGGTTCGTCGGCAAGCAGAATGCTGGGGCGATTTACGATAGCGCGGGCGATACACAAGCGTTGTTGTTCGCCGCCGGAAAGCGCGATGGGGTTTGATTTTTCGCGCTTTAGCAGACCCACTTTGTCGAGTGAAGCACGCACCCGTTTGTGGCTTTCGCGGTAATCAAATCCGCAGATTTGTAATGGCAGAATGACGTTGTCGAACACGCTGCGGTCGAATAACAACTTGTGATCCTGAAAGATGATGCCGAGGTTGCGGCGCAGATAAGGCAGCGCACGCTCTTTGAGTACCCCGACGTTTTGATTGTTGACAATAACACTGCCAAGATTGGGTCGCTCGATAGCGGCGATAAGCTTGAGCAGGGTGCTTTTGCCCGCACCGGAGTGCCCGGTGAGGAATACCATCTCACCCTCGGCGATATTGAACGAGACGTTCTTCAGCGCCTGATAGCCGCCCGGGTAACGTTTGTGGATTTGGTTGAAAGAGATCATTCATCAAATCCCAACAGTGCCGCTACAAATTCTTCTGCGACAAATGAGCGCAAGTCATCCAGTCCTTCGCCCACGCCTATGAAGCGCACTGGGATCGGATGCGCTTTGGCGATAGCAGCGATTACGCCGCCCTTGGCAGTGCCATCCAGCTTGGTGAGGATGAGTCCGGTGACACCCAGTGCTTGATCGAAGGCTTTGACTTGGCTGAGGGCGTTCTGTCCAGTGTTGGCGTCCAGCACCAGCAACACTTCGTGAGGCGCGGCTGGTGAGGTGGGTGTTTCCGGCATTGCCTTGGCGATGACGCGCTTGACCTTTTTGATCTCCTCCATCAGATGAGTCTGGGTGGCCAGTCGCCCGGCGGTATCGGCCAGCACTACGTCAATGTTGCGCGCCCGGGCAGCTTGCACGGCATCGTAGATTACCGCAGCGGCATCGCCGCTTTGTTGCGAGATTACTGACACGTTGTTGCGTTCGCCCCAAGTCATCAGTTGTTCACGCGCTGCGGCACGAAAAGTGTCACCCGCCGCGAGCAATACCGATAAACCTTGACCCTGCAGATACTTCGCCAGCTTACCTATCGAAGTGGTCTTGCCCGCACCATTAACGCCGCACAACATAATTACAAAAGGCTTCTGTGTCTCAGCTTGAAGCGGTTGTGCCAGCGGCTTGAGCAGCTTGAGGAGGCTATGCGCCAAGGCTACTTTGAGCTGAGCCGCCTCGATTAAATGTTGTTCCTTGACCTGGCGACGCAGATCGGCGAGCAGTGCGTTGGTTGCATCCAGGCCAACATCGGCGGTAATCAGGATGGTTTCCAGTTCCTCGTAAAGATCCTCATCTATCCTTCCACTGCTGCTGAAAAGATCGGTCAACTGGCCGCCAGTGCGCGCCAACCCCAATTTCAGTTGCTCGAACCAACTGGTTTTGGGGTTGTCTTGTGTAGGCTTGTCTTGGGTGGACTGGCCGCTCTCAGGATAGGCAGATTTTTTTTTCAGGAAGCTGAACATTGGTTGAGCATGGTCGGAAGAGGTAAAAATGCCGCATAATACACGCGCATTTTATGCTGATTACATGTTGAAGGGTTAAGGTTATGAGCAGGTTTATTTTTTATATTGCATTGTTGCTGGGCTGGCCGCTGGGCTATGCGCAAGCGGAGGTGTTCGAGCGCACGCTGGCAAACGGACTCAAAGTCATAGTCAAAGAGGACCACCGCGCACCGGTGATCGTGCAACAAATCTGGTACAAGGCGGGCAGCATGGACGAGCGCTCTGGCACCACCGGTATCGCGCATGTGCTGGAGCATATGATGTTCAAGGGCACCAAGTCTGTGCCAATGGGCGAATTTTCCAAACGCATCGCAGCGGCGGGTGGACGCGAAAATGCTTTTACCAGCAACGACTACACGGCCTATTTCCAGCAATTGCACAAATCCCAATTACCGCTGGCGATGAAGCTGGAGTCGGATCGCATGCATAACTTGAATCTATCCGCGGCGGAGTTTGCCAAGGAGGTCAACGTGGTCATGGAAGAACGCCGCATGCGTACCGATGATGAGCCGCAGTCGCTGATGTATGAAAAAATGGTCGCAGCGGCGTATCAGGAGCATCCATATCAACACCCGGTGATCGGTTGGATGAGCGACTTGGAAGCGCTGACTGTAAAGGACGCCCAGGAATGGTATACACGCTGGTATGCGCCGAATAATGCCACGCTGGTTATTGCGGGGGATGTGGACGCCAAAGAAGTGTTTGTGCTGGCAAAACGCTATTACGGTTCCATACCCAAAGTTGCGCAGCCGCCGCGGCGCAACTTTACCGAGCCACCGCAGGTTGGCATCAAACGCCTGGTAGTGAAAGCGCCAGCCGAGTTGCCGCGTCTGTTGATGAGTTACCACACGCCCACGATTCAGGATATTCAGCAGGACTGGAAGCCCTATGCGCTGTCGATCTTGGCTGGCGTTTTGGATGGCAACGAATCGGCGCGCCTGAATAAACATCTGGTACGCGATCAGCAAGTCGCCGTCGCAGCTGGTGCAGGTTATGACTCAACTTCGCGTGGTCCGAGTCTGTTCACGCTGGATGGCACGCCTAGCGCAGGAAAAACGGTGCAGGATGTTGAGGCTGCGCTGCGGCAGGAGATTGCACTCTTGGTTAGGGAGGGAGTGAGTGCGGATGAGTTGAATCGCGTTAAGGTGCAAGTCACAGCGGGTGAAGTGTACAAGCTTGATTCGCTGTTTTATCAGGCGATGCAGATTGGGCAAATGGAGAGCATCGGCTTGGGGCATCAAGCGATTCTGGAGATGCTGGATAAGCTTAAGTTGGTGACGGCAGAGCAAGTGCAGCAAGTCGCCAAGGAATTTTTGCAAGATGATAATCTGACAGTGGCCGTGCTTGATCCGCAACCGCTTACAGGCAAGCCAAAACCTCAAGCTAAAGGAATGTCTCATGGTCACTAAATCAATTTTGGCTGCAGCCTTGTGCTGTGTAGCCACCGTCTCATTGGCCACACCCAATATTCAAAACTGGCAGAGCGGAAGCGGTGCGCGGGTCTTGTTTGTCGAGAATCACGATATCCCGATGCTGGATGTGGCGGTGAGTTTTACGGCTGGCAGCAGTTTTGATAGCACAGAAAAATCTGGTTTGGCGAGCTTGACTCTTCATATGCTGGATGCCGGTGCGGAAGGTTTGAGCGAGGACGAAATCTCAAGTGGTATGGCGGACATGGGTGCGCAATTTAGCAGCGGAATTGAGCAGGATAGATCCAGTGTTGCTCTGCGGACTTTGAGTAACCCGTTGGTGCGAGACAAGGCACTTGATATCATGGCTCTAGTGCTGCAACGTCCGGTGTTTCCCGATGGGATACTGGATCGTGAAAAAGCGCGGGTGATTGCCTCCCTGAAAGAAGCCGAAACCAAGCCGGAACACATTGCCGATAGGGCATTCCAGAAAGCGGTGTACGGCGCACATCCTTATGCATTGCCTGTATCCGGCGAGATCACCAGCGTGGAGAAAATCACCATGCATGACTTGAGGGATTTTTATCGTGCGCACTACAGCGCGGACGGCGCAGTGGTGGCAATTATGGGGGATGTGTCACGCGCCGAGGCTGAAGCCATTGCACAAAAACTGACTGTACAATTACCGTCCAAACATGGCAGGGAGAATGCTGAGCGAATCTCGTTGCCCAACGTAGTGATGAAGATACAGGTTAGCGAGCAGCGCATTAGTCACCCGGCCAGCCAGAGTCACATCTTGATCGGCGCGCCGGGTATGTCGCTCACCGATCCTGATTATTATTCTCTGTATCTAGGTAATTACATCCTCGGCGGCGGGGGTTTTGTGTCGCGTCTGATGAATGAGGTACGTGAGAAGAAAGGCCTGGCCTACAATGTCTATAGCTACTTTATTCCGTTGAAGCAACCTGGCGCGTTTCAAATCGGCCTGCAAACCAAGAAAGAGCAGGCTGACGAGGCACTGCTACTGGTGCGCAACACGCTGGCGAAATTCATCGCCAACGGCCCTACCGAAAAGGAATTACTGGCTGCCAAGCAGAACATTATCGGCGGATTTCCGCTACGCATTGACAGTAACCGCAAGATACTAAACTTCATTAGTGTCATCGGCTTCTATAATTTGCCGCTGACTTATCTGGATGACTACACGCGTAATATCGAGCAGGTAAGCGTCGCGCAAATCAGTGATGCATTTGCCCGCCATCTCGATCCGCAGGCGATGGCAACAGTGATCGTTGGTGCACCGGAGGCAGACAATCCATTATCCAGCGAGATGGAAGCAGGGGTGGCAACACCTGAAGAGGCTGCGAAATAATTAAAGCTAGCGGTAAAACAAAAACGCCCTTAAACCAGGTCAGGATCATAGGCGGCGACATGCGCAGCCGCGTGATCAGTTTTCCCGATGCGGAAGGCTTGCGTCCCACGCCTGATCGCGTGCGTGAGACCTTGTTCAACTGGTTGGGGCAAACTATGTACGGACGGACTTGTCTGGACCTGTTCGCCGGTAGCGGCGCATTAGGATTCGAGGCCGCTTCGCGTGGAGCCGAACGGGTGGTGATGGTGGAAAAGAATTCCGCAGTTTGCCGCTCTTTGCAGGAAAACCTTAAGAAATTAGGGTGCACTAACGTTTTCGCGCATTGCCAGGATGGGCTAGAATTCGCGTCTCGTGATGTTCAGCTATATGACGTGATCTTTTTGGACCCGCCGTTCCAGAGCGAGTATCTGCCCAAGTTGCTGGAGATGTTGCCGCAACACCTGAGTGAAAACGGCGTGCTGTATGTGGAATCCTCCGCGCCGATTGATGTCCCGCTGCCTTGGCAGGTTGTCAAATCGGGCAAGGCGGGGCAGGTGCATTTTCAACTTTTTAGTTATCCAATATGATCAGAGTGATTTATCCGGGTACCTTCGATCCCATCACCTGCGGGCATGAAGATGTGGTGCGCCGTGCCGCCGGATTGTTCGACGAGGTCGTCGTTGCAGTGGCTGAAAGCCGCGAGCAAACTCTGTTCACACTGGATGAACGTGTGGAAATGGCACATGAAGTATTCAAAGGTTTTGCCAACGTTAAGATAGAGGGTTTCAACGGGTTGCTGATGAGCTTCGTTCAGCAACATGACGCACGTGTGGTGTTGCGGGGGCTACGCGCAGTGTCGGATTTCGAATACGAGTTTCAGTTGGCAGGCATGAACCGTAATTTGTATCCCGAGGTTGAGACATTATTTTTGACTCCTGCAGAACAGTACACTTTTATTTCGGCAAGCATGGTGCGTGAAGT
>JBAQWL010000162.1:0-2488 GCA_049298895.1 Gallionella sp. | reverse complement strand
CGCGAAAGGTATGCGAGCAATTGACTGCCTACTTTGTCGATCCCGATTTTCGTTTCGAGCTTCCAGTCGATCCGGGCGGCACAGCGCATCAACATAAAGTCTGGCAAATCATGCGGATCATCCCCCGTGGAGAAACGCGCAGCTATGGAGCGTTGGCGGCCCAGCTAAAATCTGCCGCGCAAGCCGTCGGCCAAGCCTGTGGTGCAAATCCTATACCCATAGTCATTCCCTGCCATCGCGTGGTGGGCAAAGCTGGTCTAGGTGGGTTCATGGGCCACGCGAGCGGCACCGCGCTGGATATCAAGCGATGGTTGCTGGCGCATGAACAACGTTGAGCTGCTCGATGAGTTTAGCGACAACCTGTGGTTGGAAGACGGCCTGTCGCGCAATACACTGGATAGTTACCGTCGTGACCTTAGCAAGTTTTCCGCATGGCTGGAGCAGCAGCGTGCCTTAACTATCCTGCAAACCACCCATGGCGATATACAGGGCTATCTCGCCTATCTTGTGGTAGTGCAAAAAGCCAAGGCGACCAGCACCGGTCGCAGCATCTCCAGCCTGAAACGACTATTCCGTTATCTGTCGCGACAAGGCAAGATCAGTACCGACCCGACACTGCAGATTGACACGCCTAAGCTGCCACGCAGCCTACCCAAGAGCCTGACGGAAAAAGATATCGAGCAATTGTTGGACGCGCCGAATGTTCAAACCCCCTTGGGTCTGCGCGACCGCACCATGTTCGAGGTGTTGTACGCCACCGGCCTGCGCGTGTCGGAGCTGGTGACCCTGCGCATCACGCAGGTGAGCATGGACATGGGCGTGGTGCGGGTGATGGGCAAGGGCAGCAAGGAACGCCTGGTGCCGCTCGGTGAAGAAGCGCTGGACTGGCTGCGCCGCTATCTGGCTGATGGGCGCGGCGTGTTGCTGGGCAAGCAGGTCAGCGACGCGGTATTCGTCACCGCCAGGGGTAAAGGCATGACACGCCAGATGTTCTGGTATCTGATCAAGAAGCACGCCAAGCAGGGCGGACTGAACAAGCCGATGTCGCCGCACACTTTGCGTCACGCCTTCGCCACGCATCTGCTGAATCATGGCGCGGACTTGCGTGTGGTGCAGATGTTATTGGGTCATGCGGATATTTCCACGACGCAGATTTATACGCATGTGGCGCGGGAGCGGTTGAAGGCTTTGCATGCGATGCATCATCCGAGAGGGTAGTATTGCAATATCTCTTTTTGAGATATAATTACTTTATGCACATCATCACCCATCGCATGATTGTGGCGGCACAGAAATCGCATCCGCAATGTGCCAGTGCATTGGATCAGTGGTATCGCCTTTGCAAAAAAGCCGAATGGCACAATTTTGCAGAGTTGCGAATGCTCTTTCCCAGCACCGATAAAGTGGGCGATGTATTTGTGTTCGACATTGGAGGAAACAAACTGCGCCTGATTGCTGCGATTCACTTCAACACGGGGCGAGTGTTTATCCGGGCAGTTTTGACGCACAAGGAATATGACCAAGGAGGATGGAAATGAACGCACGACTTAAGGCGGCAATACAACACTGGAGCTATGTCGCGCCCGTGCTGCAACCGGCGCGAAACGCGAAAGAATATGCCGACTTGGTCGAAGCGCTCAATGCGGCAATTGATGCGGGAGGTGCTGACGAGAACCACCCGCTCGCCCGGTTGGCAGAGTATCTGGGTGAGTTTGTTGCCGAATACGAAGCAAAAGACAAGATGCCGCCTGAGGCGGCAGGAGCCGAGGTTTTACGTTACCTGATGCAGCGCGATAACTTACGCCAGATGGACCTGCCTGAACTGGGTAGCCAGGGCGTCGTGTCAGAATTGCTGTCCGGGCGGCGCGATTTCAATGCCCGTCAAGCCAAAGCATTGGCAGCAAGATTTGGAGTTTCGGCGGCGATGTTTTTGTAAGAGATTTCAGAAGCAGATTTACGCCGCTGATATGCTATGAATATAGACCTGCGCTTGCTGTTTAATGCGTTGCTAAATTAGAGGGAGGTTCAAATGTTTCGTTCTTCCATTATCGTAATTTTTCTGACGATGGGTCTCTTCCTGGCTACATGTAAAAATACTGAAGCTATAGAAATTCCAGAAAGTGTCATTTTTACCCTATATACAAATGCGCCATCAGATCCAACCTTTCGAACCAAAATAGCCACTTTCGATTATTACGTTGGCAAGGACTTTGAGGAGGTCGATGCGGCTATTAACCAAAGGCGCTGCGGTGAAGCTGCAATCTTGTTTCAATGGAAGTGGAAGCAAGATACAAAAGATGTGGCATCAAGCCCTGGGGTAAACAAAGTCAGACATTGGTGCGAGAAGGGACGGTTTAAAAAGTAGGTGAATTCTGATTCCAAGAAAAGACGAAAGGAACCGAAGCCCGCGTAGGGCGCAATAACCAACGGGCATTGCACCGGATGGTGGTTATTTGGTGCAATGCGCTACGCTTATTGCACCCTACAC
>JBAQWL010000161.1:0-12072 GCA_049298895.1 Gallionella sp. | reverse complement strand
CCGATCCCAAGACAGCCGAGCGAGTTTACCGATTTTTTGCGCTGTCTAACCTCGGAGCTATCCTGGGGCTGCTCTCATATCCATTCGCCATCGAGATGTGGATAACCACACGCAATCAAGCCATCGGCTGGAGTGTGGGGTATGGGTTATTTGCCCTGCTTTGCATTGGCAGCGCGTGGCGGGCGCGGCGCGTGGCAGATAGTGGCGAGGTTGACACGAGCGAAGTGCCGAAGCCTTTTTTTGACGTACTACCAACCCAACAGCCACTGATACCGGCGGATCACGGCGCCGCTCCAACGACCAAGGACTACTTTTTTTGGTTCATGCTTGCCGCGCTTGCCTCGATGATGCTGCTGGCGGTGACCAACCACATCACGCAAAACGTAGCCTCGATCCCATTCATGTGGGTATTGCCGCTGACGCTATATCTGATCACTTTTGTTCTGTGCTTCGAGGGTCGTGGTGGGAAGGGTTTTTATGTGCGCAAATTCTGGTTGCTGCCGACGCTCATCATTATCTCGGTGATGGCATGGGGCATTACTGCAAACTATGGCTTTTTGGCAATCAATATCGCGATCCCGCTCTATTGCGCGGGTCTTTTTCTGGTGTGTATGTTCTGTCATGGTGAGTTGGCTGCGACCAAGCCTGTGCCGCATTATTTGACGCGCTATTACTTGATACTCTCTCTGGGCGGTGCAGTTGGCGGCATGTTTGTTGGCCTTGTTGCTCCCGGGCTTTTTACCGCCTACTGGGAATTGCCGCTGGGACTAGCTGCGCTGGCGCTGACGGCTTTGGTGATGACCTTGCGTTATCTTGCCAATTTTGTCCAGAGACCAGTTTTCGTCTCAGTGCCGTTGGCGGCACTAGTGACCCTGGCAGTAGTGGTTTACTACGCGTATGACTATAACTGGTT
Source organism: Gallionella sp. (assembly GCA_049298895.1). Taxonomy (GTDB): domain Bacteria; phylum Pseudomonadota; class Gammaproteobacteria; order Burkholderiales; family Gallionellaceae; genus Gallionella. Next base: position 11,159 of record JBAQWL010000161.1, on the reverse strand, counting down.
ACTTAAAGAAGGCGGTACGATACATTCTGCACGTAATTTTTATGGACAATTGAGCGTCAAGCAATTGGGTTACAGCGAGAACAATCGAGACACCTATCGCATATTAATGCATGGCACCATCGTTCATGGCAAGCAACCAACCTTTGCTCAGTACCGCCGCGTTACCACCAGTTATTACACTGAAAGTTCGGGCGTTGGTTTGGCGCTAGCGCATTTCCGTCAGGGCCAGCAGCGCATTGGTGGAGTAGGTATGGGCGTAGGTACTATAGCCGCTTATGGCAAACAGGGTGATCTGTTCAAATTTTACGAGATCAATCCCGAAGTAATTGACATCGCCAGCAAATATTTTTACTACCTTGATGAGAGTCTTGCACAAATCCAAATTGTGCTTGGTGATGCCCGCTTGGTGTTGGAGCGCGAACGCCCCCAGCAATTCGACGTACTGGCTGTAGACGCTTTTTCCGGTGATGCTGTCCCGGTTCATCTGGTCACGCGCGAAGCGCTGGCAGTGTACCTCAAGCATATCAAGCCTGATGGTGCGGTTGCCTTCCACGTCACCAGCCGCTATTTGCGTCTGGCACCCGTGATCAGGCTGTTGGCGGATCAAGCAGGCTATCAGGCGGTGATGATTTCAGACCGTTCGGATGACAATCCCTATTCTTCAAAGAGCGATTGGGTGATCGTAACCCGCAATCAGAATTTTATGACCGATCCTGAAGTGGCGAAAAAGCGTGTCGCTATCGAGCCGATCACGGGTATGAAGCCATGGACTGATGATTTCAGTAATTTGTTTCAAGTGCTGAAATAACGCACTAAAAAAAGTGGAAAAATTGCCGGGCATAAGCGCAAATAGTACGATACTGAGGTGTTAACCCATGCTGATCTTGCGTCTTCTGGTAGTTTTAGTGGCTTTGCTGTTGGTGCTGTGCGTCGGGATGTATTTCTTCACACGTGATCGCCGCTACCTTGGATTTGCTTGGCAGACGCTACGTTTCACTACATTTGTACTGTTGGTTGTAGCTTTGCTGTTATTGCTGGAGCGCTACGTGCTAGTGGGATGGAGAGTTTTGCTCTAGCCGATTTTTCTAGCCATTTTTTGAATTGCTTGCTTGAGCGGCGAATCACTTAGGGTCAGGCTGAGCTCGTTCAGCAAGTTTTGCGCGGTTTTGCCAAGTTTGCGTGGGGTGGTTTTGGGTTGACTAGGTTCGAAGGAAACTTGCACCTTTATCCTTATTCCGCTAACCTCACAGCCCCTATTTTGTAACTTGACAGCCAGTTCCGGTGCAAGTTGGCGCAATTTTGCAGCGATAGTGGCGTTGGCCACAGCGACACTGAGCGTGCCCAGCTGTAGACCTAGCACTTGAACGGATTGCACCAAATAGGGGGGCGCGACCCCGATAAAATGCTCTTGCAAGCCGGATAGAGCTTGCGCTTTGGTCATTAGCGCAAGCAATTCCTGATCGTTAACAAGTAGTGATTTGATTGGCTGCATCGTAAGGTGAGGATTACACCGAAAGGGGGGTGGGTATGAATATTATTCTAGTTTCCAATCGCTTGGCAAAAATTCGTAGAATTGCGCTGGGAGAATGGCAGATTCTGTTTTTGATGTTAATGCTGTTCGGATTGATGTTTGGTGCGGCGTTTGCGTTTCAATACTCGTTGGTGCGCTTCGCGCCAGAAGGATTGGGTGAAGGAATGCGCACCTTGTTATCCAAGGCGTACATCGACGAACGGCAAAAGCAACAGTCTAATTTATACAGCAGTCTGGATGCTATGGCGAGCCGGATAGGGCAAATGCAGTCGCAGGTACAACGACTGGACGCACTAGGTGTGCGCTTGGCCAAGCTAACCGGTATGAAGCCCGGTGAATTCCAATTCGACCAGCTCCCCGCACAGGGCGGTCCTCTGGTGATAATGCCGAGCCAAGAAATGTCGGTGAATAATTTGGATCAGCAGTTGAACAGATTGGCTCAAGTAGTCATTGATCGCAGCGACAAATTGATGGCTCTTGAAACCATGCTGTTGCAAAATCAATTGAGCAGTAAATTGTTGCCATCGATCCCGCCCGTTACAGTAGGTTGGTACTCCTCAAATTTTGGCTGGCGCATAGACCCGTTTACTGGTGCCAATGCGATGCATGAGGGCGTTGATTTCATGGTGAATGCCGGAACGCCGATTCATGCCTCCGCCGGTGGAGTAGTGGCCTATGCGAACAGCCACCCCCAGTATGGTAATATGGTCGAAATTGATCACGGCAATGACATTTTCACTCGCTATGCGCATGCTTCAAAATTGCTGGTGAAGCTCGGTCAAGTGGTACGGCGCGGCGAGAAAATTGCCGAAGTGGGGAGTACCGGACGGTCTACTGGTAGCCACTTGCACTTTGAAGTTCGCTATAGAGGTATTGCCCAAAATCCCGTACGCTTCCTGCAAAAAACTACCAGTTAATAGTGGTGGATATTGGTGAGGGTGAGGCGAAAGATAGCCTCACCCTTTGTTATTTGTATTTGAGAACTTTATTATTTTGTAGTTTGGAAAAACATGATTTCCAGTTTGCTGAAAAGTGTCTTCGGTAGCCGCAATGATCGGCTGCTCAAGGAATACCGTACTACCATCCTATCAATCAATAAGCTGGAAGCTGGCATCGCCAAATTGAGCGATGCGGAGTTGCGCCAGCAGACCGACAGCTTCAAGCAGCGCTTTGCGCAAGGCGAATCATTGGATGAACTGCTGGCGGAAGCATTTGCCGTGGTGCGTGAGGCAAGTTGCCGAGTGCTGGGGATGCGGCACTACGATGAGCAGCTGATCGGAGGGATGGCGCTGCATCATGGCAAGATCGCCGAAATGCGTACTGGTGAAGGCAAGACGCTGATGGCCACTTTACCAGTTTATCTGAATGCGATATCCGGCAAGGGCGTGCATGTTGTCACCGTGAACGATTATCTGGCTGGACGCGATGCCGAGTGGATGGGCAAGTTATATCGTTTTTTGGGCTTGTCGGTAGGGGTGATTCTGTCGCAGATGACTGCAGGTAATAAGCAAGCTGCTTATGCCGCCGATGTTACCTACGGAACTAACAACGAATTCGGGTTTGATTATTTGCGCGACAACATGGCTACGCAGGTTGACGAGCGTTTCCAGAGACCCCTAAATTACGCCATCGTTGACGAAGTCGACTCGATACTGATCGACGAGGCGCGCACCCCGCTAATCATCTCCGGGCAAGCAGAAGATAACGTGGATATTTATGTGCGCATCGATAAGTTGGTGCCGCAGTTGGTGCGTCAGGCCGAGGAAGATGGCCCGGGTGACTTCAGTGTGGATGAGAAGAATCATCAGATCCTGCTGACTGAATCCGGCCATGAACATGCCGAGAGCATACTTACTCAGGCAGGATTGCTGCCGGTCGGTGGTAGTTTGTACGATACTGCGAACATCACCCTGATACACCATTTGTATGCCGCACTACGTGCGCACAACCTGTATTTCCGTGATCAGCACTATGTGGTACAGGATAACGAAGTGGTGATTGTCGATGAGTTCACCGGCCGCTTGATGTCCGGGCGGCGCTGGTCGGATGGGTTGCATCAGGCCGTCGAGGCGAAAGAGGGCGTGGCTATCCAGAAGGAGAACCAGACGCTGGCATCGATTACTTTCCAGAATTATTTCCGTATCTATCACAAGTTGTCGGGCATGACGGGTACTGCGGATACTGAGGCATATGAGTTCCAGCAAATATACAGCCTGGAAACTGTAATTATTCCGCCGCATCGCCCGACCATACGCAACGACATGATGGACAAGGTCTATCTCACCACCAAAGAAAAATATCTTGCTGTGATCGAAGACATCAAGGACTGCTATGCGCGTGGTCAGCCTGTCCTGGTGGGGACGACCTCGATCGAAAACTCGGAGTTGCTGGCGCAATATCTGCAGCAAGAAAATATGCCGCATCAGGTGCTGAATGCTAAGCAACATGCACATGAGGCGCAAATCATCGCACAGGCAGGGCGACCCAAGATGGTGACTATCGCCACCAACATGGCAGGCCGCGGCACCGACATCGTGCTGGGCGGTAATGTCGAAAAGCAGATTGAGTTGGTACGTGAAGACGCTGACTTGGATGAAACAGTCAAACAGCAGCGTATCGCCCAGTTGAAAACAGAGTGGGAACAGCTGCACCAGCAAGTATTGTCCAGCGGTGGTTTGCACATCATAGGCACTGAACGCCACGAATCGCGCCGGGTGGATAATCAGTTGCGTGGACGTTCCGGGCGTCAAGGCGACCCAGGTTCCAGCCGTTTCTATTTGTCGCTGGAAGACCCGCTGTTGCGTATATTTGCTTCGGATCGGGTCGCGGCGATCATGAATAAATTCAAGTTACCCGAAGGCGAGGCGATCGAGCATAGCTGGGTAACTCGCGCAATTGAGAATGCGCAGCGTAAAGTGGAGGCGCGCAACTTCGATATGCGCAAGCAGATTCTCGAGTATGACGATGTCGCCAACGAACAGCGCAAGGTAATCTACCAGCAGCGTAGCGAGCTGCTGGAGAGTGTGGACATATCTGAAACTATTCATGCAATGCGAGAAAGTGTGCTGGAAGATATCATTAGCATATATGTTCCCCCGCACGTCATGGAGGAGCAATGGGATGTACCTGCGCTGGAAAAGTTGCTGGCCGTCGAGTTTCGCCTGGTGTTGCCGTTGGTGCTATGGCTGGAGGAGGATAAGCAACTTAACGAGGTGGTTTTGCGTTCACGCATCAAAGAGCAGGCGAATCAACAATTTCAGGCTAAGGTCGAGGCGGCGAGTGCGGAAGCCATGCATCACTATGAGCGTGTGATAATGCTGCAAAGTTTAGACATGCATTGGCGCGAGCATTTGGCTGCGCTGGACCATTTGCGCCAAGGTATTCATTTGCGAGGATATGCGCAAAAAAATCCCAAGCAGGAGTACAAACGCGAGGCTTTCGAGCTGTTTTCCATGATGCTGGACGCGATTAAACGTGAAGTGACCCAGGTGTTGATGACGGTGCAAGTGCGCAACGAGGAGGATGTCGAGGCAGAGGCTCCCCGTGCGCCGGAAAATGTGCAGTATCATCATTCAGACTATGAACAGGCTTTGGAACGATCAGCAGATGCTCAGTCTGTCGATACAGAGCAAAAACCGTTTGTGCGCGATGCGCAGAAGGTGGGACGCAATGATCCGTGTCCGTGCGGGTCGGGCAAGAAATACAAACAGTGCCACGGCAAATTGAGTGCGTGAAAAGGGAGAAAGTGATGTCTTTAATCATTGATACGCTGAAAACCTCAACGATTACTGAAGAGTTGAGCGATACTGAAGTTGAAATCCTTGCTTCTCTGTCTGAGGTACGTGACTATGATGCGGGTGCTTCCATCGTCAAACTAGGGGACGAGCAATCGGATAACCTGTACATTCTTGCTCACGGCGATATTGAGGTAAAGCTCAAGAACTCAGGTGAAGAGTCCACTATCCATATCCTCAAGCCGGGCGATCTGGCGGGGATTATCAATTTTGTGGGTGGTACGCAGAGCAGCGCGGTACTTTACGCGGTGGGCAAAACCAAAGTGCTGAGTCTGACTCGCGCAAAATTTGAGACGCTGATTAATTCCCACCCGATGATAGTCTACAAAGTGATGCGCGGGGTGGTGCGTAATGTGCATGGTATCGTGCGGCGGGTAAATAGCGAAACTGCAGAATTGAGCAACTATATCTACCGTTCGCGTGGACGTTACTGATGAAACCGGGGATAGAGCTACTCACTGAGTAACTTACCCAGAAAGAGATGCCGGGCAAATCATTGCTTATGTAACTAGCTGGAACACCTTCACACGCATAGCATTATTAAACTTACTGCCAGGGACAAGTTTTTATGCCGGTTAATCTGACTTCGCCCGTCGCTGAGCAATTGTTGCCCGTGGCGGGCGTTTCTTTGGGCGTTGCGGAAGCGAATATCAAGCGTCCCAATCGCAAAGACCTGCTGGTGATGCAACTCAGCGAGGGCTCACGTGTTGCTGGCGTATTCACCATGAATCGCTTCTGTGCCGCACCGGTGATCGTTGCACGCGAGCATCTGGCAAAAGGTCAGGGCATACATGCGCTGTTGGTCAACACCGGCAACGCTAACGCCGGAACCGGCGAGCAGGGTATGAGCGATGCGCGTACGACTTGCGCGGCGCTGGCGGGTTTGCTGGGCTGCCAGGCAGCGCAGATATTGCCATTTTCTACTGGCGTGATTATGGAACCACTACCGGTGGCGAAAATTACTGCTGGTTTGCCCGGTTGCGTGGCGAATATGCGTGTCGATAACTGGTTTGATGCTGCCAATGCCATCATGACCACCGACGTCGTCGCCAAGGCGATTTCCAAGCAAGTAACCATAGAGGGCGTGTCCATTACCATTACTGGCATCGCCAAAGGTTCCGGTATGATCCACCCAAATATGGCTACTATGCTGGGCTACATCGCTACCGATGCGGCGATAGCGCAACCGCTGTTGCAAGTGATGGTACGCGAGGCTAGTGACCGTTCGTTTAACTGCATCACCGTGGACGGAGACACCTCCACCAATGACGCGTTGATGCTGATCGCAACCGGCAAATCTGCCTTACCCGAAGTGAAAGACACAGACGGGAAAAGCTACAAGGCATTGCAGGCAGCGATTACCGAAGTCGCGATCTATCTGGCACAAGCCATCGTGCGCGACGGTGAGGGCGCGACCAAGTTCATCACCGTGCTGGTTGAGGGGGGTAAGGATGAAGCCGAATGCAAGCAAATCGGTTACGCTATCGCCCGCTCGCCGTTGGTCAAGACTGCTTTTTTTGCCTCCGACCCCAACCTCGGGCGCATCCTCGCCGCGATCGGATATGCGGGCATAGGCAATCTGGATGTTGCCGCACTCAAACTGTATCTGGATGATGTGCTTGTCGCCGAAAATGGCGGGCGTGCTGCCAGCTACAGTGAGGAAGAGGGTCTGCGCGTGATGCAGCAAAGCGACATCAAGATACGAGTGGTGTTAAATCGCGGCAATGCTGCGGCGATCCTGTGGACTTGCGATTTTTCTTACGACTATGTGAAGATCAACGCCAGCTATCGTAGTTAGTTTGAGTTTTTATATGGAGAATTAAGATGGACAACAGTATGAAGAGAGCAATTTTCAAGTTGATGATGGTTACGGTTTTATTTGTGGTTGTCGGGTGTGGTGATCAATCGCAAAAAAATGCAGCCAATTATCAAGAGGGTATTGATGCCTACTCCAAAGGCAACTTTGCGGTAGCGCTGGAAAAAATAAAACCGCTCGCAGAGCAGGGCGATGCCGAGGCGCAGTTCAGACTTGGCTTGATGTACCGCGAAGGTAAAGGCGTTACACAGGATGTCAAGGAAGCAGTGGCATGGTTGAACAAGGCTGCCGAACAAGGGCAGGTGGAGGCGCAGGAGAATCTTGGTTTGAGTTACGCAAAGGGACTGGGCGTTGAGCGAGATTGGGTGCAGGCGGACAAATGGTTCAACATCGCGGCGGCTTCCGGCAAGGAAACCGCCATCAATAACCAGAAAGTGGTCGAAGTCCACATGCAGCCCGAAAAGATTGCTGAAGCGAATGCGTTGGCCCAGGAGTGGCTGGCGAAGCACAATAAGTAACCGCTCCTGCTTGAAGTGTGTGATCCCGCCCTAACACTTCCACAAAAACAGTTAAAAGCTTGATGGACAAACTCGACCGCTTTCTTGACCGCGCCGATCGCCTGATGGAAAAGCTGGAGCGCACACTGCCCAAGTCCGCAATCGGCAGTGCGCCAGACTGGAGTGATGCCCATGCGTTCCGCTGGGAGCAGGGCAGGCTGGTCACGGTGTCGCACCCACACAATATCCGTCTTGCTGACCTGCTGGCCATCGAAGAGCAGAAAAATCTGATAGCCCAGAACACCCGCCAGTTCGTGCAAGGCCGTCCGGCCAACAACGTGCTGCTGACCGGATCGCGCGGCACCGGCAAATCATCGCTGGTCAAGGCGCTGCTCAACGAATACGCACTGGACGGACTGCGTTTGATCGAAGTCGGCAAGCCGGCGCTGGCCGATCTGCCGCACATCATCGCGCTGGTCGCGGGCCGGACGGAACGCTTCATCCTGTATTGCGACGACCTGTCCTTCAACGCCGACGAGCCCGGCTACCAGGCGCTCAAGGCCGCGCTCGACGGTTCGCTGGTGGCGTTCTCCGACAACCTGCTGATCTACGCCACCTCCAACCGCCGCCACCTGATGCCTGAATCCATGCAGGACAACCTTGCGACAAAATATGTCGGCGATGAGATTCATCCGGCGGAAAGCGTCGAGGAAAAAATCTCGCTGTCCGAACGCTTTGGACTGTGGGTGTCGTTCTATCCGTTTTCGCAGGATGAATATCTAGCCATCGTTGCGCACTGGTTGCGGCACTTTGGTATGACTACAGAGTTTGATGAAGTTGCGCGGCAGGCGGCATTGCAATGGAGTATCCAGCGCGGGTCCAGGAGTGGGAGAGTGGGGTGGCAGTTTGCCAGGGATTGGGCAGGGCGTTCGTCATTCCGGGCTTGATGGAACTACTGGTGAAACGACTAGCCATCCCACTAAGCAACCAGAAGATGGTTGCCAAGTGGTTGGTTATAGCCAATCGACTAAGCTGGCATACAGCTTTGCATAGCCATTCGGCTAAGTCACCCAAAGACTGTGACATAAGCCGCTGGTTAACGCCAGCCAAGTCATTGGTTATGACCCGGAATCCAGCAGAAATCAACATCGGCGGGCTTTGCATGCCTACACGCAGCGCTTTTTCCAGGGGTAAAACAAACTTCGCCGGGGGACAGCCGGATGACCTAAGTGTTGGCAAATGTTGAACTTGTAGCTACTGGATGCTATTGTTGCCGCTCCCCTTTACACACACAGGCCAATGGAAATCAGACTTCATCCTCATGCCTTGGAACGCCTTGCCGAAAGGGGTGCGAGTGAACAAGAAGTTCAGGCGGCACTGGAGGGCGGCGAACGGTTTCCCGCAAAGCATGGCCGCACCGGATTTCGCCGGAATTTCTCCTTCGGCGGTGAATGGAACGGCAAGCACTATGCAGTCAAGCAAATCGAGGCTTATGCCGTGGAAGAAAACGGCTGGCTGGTCATCACCGTAATCGTTAAATTTTTCTGACGGGAGGCGAACATGAAACTGAGCTACGACCCGAAGTACAACATCGCATACCTGCGTTTCCATGAAAAGCGCGGCACAGTCACGACCATCAAGATCAGCGATGAAATGAACGTTGATGTCGCGCCGGATGGCACCGTCTATGGCATCGAACTGCTCAACGCCAACGAACAACTCACCGAAGACCATGGCAGCCTGATCCTCGAAACATCGGGCAACCACCGTGAAATTGCGCTGGTGGCCTGAACCGGTGTTCGAGGAAAAACCGCCGGGGCTAGCCCGGCAGCTATAACCAATGACTTAGCCAGCGTCTTTTGCTGGGTTATAACCAGCCACTTTGCCACCGTTCTTTGGGGGCTTAGTGGAATGGCTAGTTGTTTCACCAGTCAGATGTCTAGCAGTTCTATCAGTCACTTTTCTTGTCTTGCCAAGTCAACGTAGTTGCGGCGAAGACTAACCTTCAGGTTATGTCAGAGCCAAAAATAACCAAAAACAAAGAAAAGCCGCCCCGGTTTGCCGCCCCTTCGGGGTACCCTGCGTTGCTCGACTGGTCAGGCGGCTGCGGAACTCGCACGATCCGCTGCGCGTCCACGTGCTCAAACAGTCCTCGCCGAAATCTCCTGACCAGCCTCCGCTACTCGGCGGCGCTCAGGGGATAAAAAACCAAAACCGTAGACCCGCATGGTGGGCAACAAGTTACCTACCATACTGAAACGATAGGCAAAACAATTCGATTCCGGTACATTGGAGCCCCTACAGCTTCGTTTACAGATTACCCATTGAACGTAACTGATAAAGACCTACGCGAGTACATTGAGGCGTTTTATGCCTCCCTGAACGTTGCAGCTCAAGATTTCCTCCCACAGGAGCACAGGTCAGAACTTTTTCACACATCGCTATTACCGGCCAAAATTACAGGCTATGTCTCGACTCAGTTCGGCGTTGCAATTGAATACGAGCACGCACCCGAGACAACTATTCAGATCGTTAAAGGTAGTGCCAGAGTAGAAGACCTATTAGTTCAAGCACCATCTCAATTTCGGGATACTGGAGCGCACATCGGTATTGGTGCAGCAAATTGTAGCCTTATCAATATGACTCTTGTAGGCCGCTTTCCGTTTCGCTTGCGGACAGTGGGCGCATCAGTCTCAATTACTGATTCGATTTTCGAAATTGGTTCATGGAAGCGCGTAGTTCAATTCGCTGAAGTGTTTGGAGATCGTGATTCCGCAAGTTGGAGTGTAGGTAAGGCCGAGTCACGAGCTAAAGACGAAGTTCTAGCCGCCATGTTGCAGCTGACGCGCGCGAAAGATCGAAAGATCAGTATTTCGGAGTACGTGCAGGAGTTTAAGAGCAAAACGGTTCTCGTTCTTGGCGACTATGATGCTGACGGAATTGGTCGACTCAAATTGATTTCACAAGCCCTTTCAGCCCTTGGTTATGAGCCTGTCTTGGTGAAGGACATACCAGATCATCCACATCACGACATTCCGCAGAAAGTCGTAGCCATAGGTGCGATCAGTAGATTTGTGGTGGTAGATGACTCTTCGAAATCTGGCCATCTGCTAGAAGTACAATTGTGTAAGCAGAATAACTGGGTAACTGTACTTTTGCGTGCTGGAGGTGTGGGCGGTTCATGGATGACTGCAGGTGCATCACATGCAAGTAATGTAATCAATGAACTATCATATGATCCTTCTTCATCGCAGCAGGCAATTAGTGATGCAGTTCAATGGGCCGAGGCAAAACTGCAAGAGATGCAGCGCAAGTTTGAGAGCACTTATCCTTGGCGCGCTCGCGGCATTTGAACAGATGGTGGGCACAGCGTGCCCACCCTACGTTTTACGGTTTTAGATTTTGATTTTCTTTCCCCTGTGCGTCGCCTCGATCAACCGCAAGGAAGCGGAGGTTTAGGCGAGCACTGTTCGAGTCCCGCAGTGGGGCGCGGGGTGTGCGCCCCGCCAGGTCGAGTTGCG
>JBAQWL010000160.1:0-3063 GCA_049298895.1 Gallionella sp. | reverse complement strand
AGACGCTGCTCGGCGTGACCGGTTCGGGCAAGACCTTCACGATGGCCAATGTCATCGCGCAGCTCGGCCGTCCGGCGATGGTGATGGCGCCGAACAAGACGCTGGCGGCGCAGTTGTATTCCGAGTTTCGCGAGTTCTTTCCAGAGAACGCGGTCGAGTATTTCGTCTCCTATTACGACTACTACCAGCCCGAGGCCTACGTGCCGTCGCGCGACGTGTATATCGAGAAGGATTCCAGCATCAACGAGCAGATCGAGCAGATGCGCCTGTCCGCCACCAAGGCGTTGCTGGAGCGCGAAGACTGCGTGATCGTCGCGACCGTCTCGGCGATCTACGGCATCGGCGACCCGGTGGATTACCACGGCATGATCCTGCATCTGCGCCATAACGAAAAGATGCACCAGCGCGACGTGATCAAGCGCCTGATCGAGATGCAGTACGAGCGCAACGAGATCGATTTTTCGCGCGGAAAATTCCGCGTGCGCGGTGACGTGATCGACATCTTCCCGGCCGAGAGCAATGAAAATGCGCTACGCGTCACGTTGTTCGACGACGAAGTGGAAACCCTGTCGCTGTTCGATCCGCTTACCGGCCACATCCTGCAAAAGGTGCCGCGCTACACCGTGTATCCCTCCAGCCATTACGTCACGCCGCGCAGCACGGTAGTGTCCGCGATCGAAACCATCAAGGTCGAGCTGGCCGAGCGCATCGCGTTCTTTCAGCGCGAGAACAAGCTGGTCGAGGCGCAGCGCATCGCGGAGCGCACCCGCCACGACCTGGAGATGCTCAACGAGATCGGCTTCACCAAGGGCATCGAGAATTATTCGCGCCACCTGTCCGGGCGCAAGGCGGGCGAGCCGCCGCCGACGCTGATCGATTATTTACCACCCAACGCGCTGATGTTCATGGATGAGAGCCACGTGATGATGCCGCAGATCGGCGCCATGTACAAAGGCGACCGCGCGCGCAAGGAAAACCTGGTCAACTACGGATTCCGCCTGCCCTCCGCGATGGACAACCGCCCGCTGCGTTTCGACGAATTCGAAAAGATCATGCGCCAGAGCGTGTTTGTTTCCGCCACGCCCTCCGTGTACGAGGCCGAGCACGCCGGCCAGGTGGTCGAGCAACTGGTGCGCCCCACCGGGCTAGTCGATCCGCAGATCGAAGTGCGTCCCGCCACCCACCAGGTGGACGACCTGATGTCCGAAGTGAATCTGCGCACGAAGCAGGGCGAGCGCGTGCTGGTCACCACGCTGACCAAGCGCATGTCCGAAGACCTCACCGATTACTTTTCCGAGCACGGCATCAAGGTACGCTACCTGCATTCCGACATCGAAACCGTCGAGCGCGTCGAGATCATTCGCGACCTGCGCTTGGGCATGTTCGACGTGCTGGTCGGCATCAACTTGTTGCGTGAGGGATTGGATATTCCCGAAGTGTCACTGGTCGCGATACTTGATGCCGACAAGGAAGGCTTTTTGCGCTCCGAGCGCTCGCTGATCCAGACCATAGGCCGCGCCGCGCGCCACATCAACGGCAAGGCCATCCTCTATGCCGACCGCATCACCGGCTCGATGAAGCGCGCCATCGACGAGACCGAGCGCAGACGCATCAAGCAGGTGGCGCACAACTTTGCTAACGGCATCACCCCGCAAGGCGTGCAGAAGCGCATCAAGGACATCATCGAGGGAACCTATGAGCCGGAGATCGCACGCACCCAGCTCAAGGCCGCGCAGGAACAGGCGAAATACCTGGCGATGAGTTCAAAGGAAGTATCCAGGGAAATAACCCGGCTGGAAAAAGCAATGCTGCAAGCCGCGAAGAATCTGGAATTCGAGAAGGCCACCGAGCTGCGTGACCAATTGAAAAAACTGCGCGAGAGTGTGCTGATGTCGCCGCTGTGAACTGACCCCGCTGCACTATGAATGAGTAAAAGCTCCAAAAGTCGCGTTATACCGCTTTACGTTTCTACTGGTATAGCTTTACAATTACCACGGATTACCTTTACGTTTAATATGCCATGACTGCTGATTTGCGCCGTTCCATACTCGATACCATTGCCCAAGATGGAGGCAATGTCGCCGCCCGGCTGGCGGAACGGCATAACGTATCGCGCCAGTCCGCCAGCACCTGGCTGGCAAAGTTGAAACGGGAGGGCGCCATCACTTCGTCCGGAGTAGGGCGCGGTGTGAGCTACCGGTTTGCGGTACAGGCCGAAGTGCGGCAGGCCTACGCGCGCGCCGGGCTGCATGAAGACCGGGTGTGGCGCGAGCAGATCGCGCCACATCTGGACGACTTGCCGCCCAATGTGCGTGATATCTGGCGTTACGCCGTAACGGAAATGGTGAACAATGCAATAGACCATTCCAGTTCCAAAAAAGTAATGGTGGGTCTGGTGCGCGATGCGCTGAATACTTCGGTCTATGTCGCAGACGAAGGAGTGGGCATCTTTCTAAAGATTCAGCGTGCAATGAATTTGTACGATCCGCGCGAGGCGATCCTGGAACTGGCCAAGGGCAAGTTGACCACCGATCCGGCGAACCATACGGGCGAGGGGATTTTTTTCTCGTCCAAAGTGCTTGATGTTTTTGACATTCGTTCCGGTAAACTGCATTTCGTGCATGACGACTGGGGTACGGACATATTGCTGGAACGCGCTGCCGATGCGCCCGGCACGGTGGTGTTGATGCGCCTCGCCAACGATAGCAAGCGTATCCTGAAAGAAGTGTTCGACCAGTTCGCCGCACCGGAGGAATACACCTTCTCCAGGACGATCGTGCCGGTGAAGCTAGCGCAGCACGAAGGGGAAAAACTGGTCTCGCGCTCGCAAGCCAAGCGTCTTACCATGCGTTTTGAGCGGTTCCAGACCGTTGTTCTTGACTTCACCGGAGTGGAGGAGATTGGGCAGGCATTTGCCGATGAAGTGTTTCGCGTTTTCCAGAAAGCACATCCGGGTACGCGCCTGTTGCCTGTCAACCTGACCCCGGAGGTAGGGAATATGGTGAAGCGAGCAATGGCAGCGGCTTGAACGGTATTCGTAAAATTCCTTCTACCTCTTCAGCA
>JBAQWL010000159.1:0-7373 GCA_049298895.1 Gallionella sp. | reverse complement strand
ATTGTAGGTAGCGCAACAAGCTACGAAATTACTATTGTTTTTCTTGTCGCCCTCCATCCGCAACAGGATGATGATGTGCCTGCTGATGATAACGCATGGTGCGCGCATGTTCAGCCTCTTCGCGAATTTCTTGTGCAGATTTTGGCTCGCTCAAGCGCCTATCAATGATAATTTTATAAAACATCGGCACGAAAAAAATCGCGAGAAAAGTCGCCGCAAGCATCCCACCCATTACCCCGGTACCTACCGAATGGCGCGCCCCGGCGCCCGCGCCACTGGAAAAAGCTAAGGGAGTCACGCCGAGAATAAAGGCGAGCGAAGTCATCAGGATGGGGCGAAACCTCAGACGCGCTGCCTCCAGTGCCGCTGCTGCACTGCTCAGGCCATGCTGTGACTTGAGCACCGCAAATTCAACAATCAGGATGGCATTCTTGGCGGCCAGACCCAGCAATGTAACCAAACCAATCTGGAAATACACATCATTGGTCAACCGTGTCAGCCACACGGCAGTGAGCGCACCAAAGATACCAAACGGCATCGCCAACAGCACTGATAAAGGCAAGCTCCATTTTTCGTACTGTGCAGCCAAAATCAGGAATACCATGACGGCGGCCAAAATCAAGGCCAGCCCGCCGGTGCCCGTGGCACGCTTTTCCTGGAACGATGCGCCGGTCCAGTCGTAACTCATATCCGGCGGTAACACTTGCTTGGCAATACGCTCCAACTCGGCAATCGCTTGCCCGGATGAATGCCCTGGCGAGGCAGCACCCAGAAGTTTAACTGCGGGCAAATTATTGTAACGCTCCAGGGTGTCGGGACCAGCTGAGTACTCAACCGAGGCAAATGCCGACACCGACACCATCTCGCCGCTGTCGCTCCTGACAAAAATACGCCCGATGTCTTCGGGTCGCTGGCGATATTGGCTGTCGGCAGACAGCAGCACCTGCCAGGCGCGGCCGTATTTATTGAAATCATTTACATAATATGTGCCCAACGTGGCTGCCAGCGTGTTAAACGCGCTATCCAGCGAAATGCCCAGCGCCTTGGCTTTTTCACGATTCACATTTACCTTTAATTGTGGCGAAGCTGGCCGCCACAATGTCTGCACGCCGGCCAACACCGTGCTCTGGCTGGCTGCGCCCATAATCGCGTACATGCCTTGCACCAGCTTTTCGGCTCCGCCCTCACCCCGGTTCTGGAGATAAACCTCAAACCCCCCGGTGTTGCCCAGACCGAAAATCGGCGGCGGATTAAATGCCAGCACCAACGCTTCCTTGATGCCGCCAGTTTTCATAAACACCTCTCCCACCAATTGCTGGGTGCTAATGGTGCGCTCGTCCCAATGCTTTTGCGTAACAAAAATCGTCGCGGCGCTATTTTTGTAACCGCCACCCAAAAAATCAAAACCGGTAAACGCAATCACATATTCGTTCGCTGGGTTGGATTTAATCGCCGCTACCACCTCGCCCACCACCTGGTCAGTTCGCTCCAGCGATGCGCCATCCGGCAAAAAAACCGCAGCAATAAAATAGCCTTGATCCTCATCGGGAACCAGCGAGCCTGGGGTGATTTTCCACAAGCCCGTGGTAATCGCCACCATGCCTAAAAACAGCGCCACACCGAGACCCGCACGCTTGATCATCCACAATACGCCGGCGGTGTAACCTTGCGTAACCCGTGCAAACCAGTTGTTGAAGGCAACGAAAAACCGCCCCGGCACTTTACGCTCATGCTTTAACAGCAGTGCGCATAGCGCAGGTGTCATGGTCAGAGCGACAAAACCGGAAATCACCACCGCAATAGAAATAGTAACTGCGAACTGGCGGTACAACTCACCCGTGAGTCCGCCCAGAAAGGCAATCGGTACAAATACGGCCGTTAACACCAGCATAATGGCTATCACCGGCCCGGTGACTTCCTGCATCGCTTTCAGCGCCGCTTCCCGCGCCGACAGATGCTCCTCGTGCATGATGCGCTCGACGTTTTCCAGCACCACGATGGCATCGTCCACCACAATACCGATGGCCAACACCATGCCGAACAAAGTGAGTGTGTTGATGGAATAACCGAGCAGTAGCAATCCGGTAAATGTGCCGATCAAGGACACCGGCACGGCAGCGAAAGGAATGAGTGTGGCGCGCCAATTTTGCAGGAACAAAAATACCACCAGAAACACCAGCAGCATGGCCTCGGCCAAAGTTTTCACTACTTCCCTAATGGAGACTTTAACGAAGCGCGTCGTATCGTAAGGCACCGAGTGTGAAAAGCCCTCAGGGAAACGCTCGGCCAAACTTGACATGGTGGCATTGACCTCGGTAGCCACGTCCAGCGCATTGGCACCGGGCTGTAAAAATATGCCCACCAGCGTCGCGGATTTACTATTCACGCGACCGATGAACCCGTAATCCTTGGCACCCAACTCGATCCGCGCAATGTCCTTCAGGCGCAGCGTGCCACCGTCCTTCCTGGAGCGCACGATGATGTCGCCAAATTCCTCTTCCGTAGTCAACCTGCCTTGGGTGGTAATGGTATAAACCATTGCCTGTCCTGCAACAGCGGGCGGCTGGCCGATTTTACCGGCGGCAAACTGCGCATTTTGTTCATTCAGTGCCCGAGTCACCTCATCCACGGTCACGCCCAATTGCGTCATCTGGTCTGGCTTTAGCCATATTCGCATGGCGTAATCCTTGGCACCAAAAATCTGCACGTTAGTGGTGCCGGGAATGCGCTTGATGTTGTCGAGCACATTCAGGGTGACGTAATTGGAAATATACAGATCGCTATAGCGATCATCCGGCGAAGAAAACGCCAGTACCTGCAAAAACGCCGAGGAACCCTTTTCCACCGTCACACCCTGGCGCCGCACTTCTTGAGGCAACCTGGCTTCGACCTGCTTGACGCGGTTGTTGATGCTTTGCGCAGCCTTGTCAGCATCGGTACCGATTTCGAACGTCACCTGGATTGTGACTATACCGCTCGATGTGGACGTGGAAGCCATATACATCAGCCCTTCCAGTCCGGTCAGCGCGTTCTCGATAGGCGCGGCTACGGTCTGCTCGATCACTTCCGCCGATGCACCGGGATAGACTGCCATCACTTGCACGACTGGCGGAGAAATTTCCGGGTACTGTGCAATTGGCAACGCGCGCATCGCCGACAATCCCGCGATAACAATGAAAATTGCGATCACGAAAGCCAGGATGGGCCGGTCGATAAAGAAACGTGAAAACATGGCGGATTACTTTTTGGCCGTGGCCGGATTATCACCGTCCGTAGCGTGTACTGCGAGTTCTGTGCCCAGCTTCCCTGCTGGTTTTTCGGTTGGCTGTCCCGCCTGCGCCGCTCCGTGTGCCGCCTGCTCAGCCTCCTCGACTGTCATCGGTTGCAGTGCTTGTCCCGGCGCAAAAATTCGGGCAGTACCGTCGACAATAACCGGATCGCCCGGCTGCAAGCCTTGACGGATAATCCAGCCTTTATTTTCCTTGCCGGTCAGCGCAACCCATTCACCGGGCACGACCGGTCGGGGTTCAGCAACGGGTTTGCCGTCCTTATCCTTGCCGACCAGATAAACAAATTTGCCCATCGGACCATCCATGACTGCACGCTGTGGCACAACAAAAGCATTCTGACGCGTTGCCCCCGTCAGCACCGCCCTCATGAACTGGCCCGGAGACAATTCACCGCGAGTATTCGGGAATGCCGCGCGCATGGCGTAAGCTCCTGTGTTGGCATCTGCCTTGTAATCCACAAAATCAAGTTTGCCGAGTGGCTCCAGCCACATCCCATCGGTATTCTTAAGCCTTACCACAAAGCCGTCTTTCGGCAGCTTCAAACTACCGCTGGCGATTTCCTGATCCTGAGCACTTTTTTCACGCTGGGCAATACTAAAGTTGACGTGCATCGGATCCACCTGCGCCATGGTCGCAAGCAAGGTGTCACCGTTGCCCGTATTAATGAGTGCGCCTTCGACTTTAAGGGCACGACCAATCACGCCGCTAATCGGTGCGGCTATCTCCGTATAATTCAAATCCACATTGGCTGCAGTGAGTCGCGCTTCAGCCGCTTTATGCTGGGCGCGGGCAATCTCGAGGCCGGACTCGATCTTATCCCATTCCATTTTGCTAATCATCTTGGACTCGGCCAATGGGCGCATGCGCGCAAAATCGCGTTCAACCTTTTTCAAGCTGGCCACTGCACCAGCCAACGCAGCCTCGGCCTGCGCCGCTTCGGCCGCATAGGGTGCCGCATCAAGTTTGAATAGTATTTGACCGGCAGTCACCATACTGCCTTCTTGATATTGACGTTTCTCGATGATGCCGTTGACCCGCGCCCGGATTTCCACTTCACGCGAACCCGCGGCCTGGCCAAGGTATTCATACTCCACAGCAATCTCACGCGGTGCGGCCAATTCAAAAGTCACAGCTGCGGGCGGCATGCCGCTGAATCCGGATTGTTCGCCCTGTCCACATGCAGACAACAAGCATGACAGTACAATCGTGGCAAGAGGCACCCTGAATGCGCCACATCCACGCAGGCAAGAAAGAGTCAGGTTAACTGCAGTATGGGCGTGGGGGGGTGCTGACATCATAAAATGTCCCTCTTTGCTGTTTGTATATGTTTTAAATTTAGCATTTAGGCCGACCAACGACGAACAAGGGAATTTGAAGTAGTGTCAAAATCGCATCGGGCTCCCATTTTACCACCCCATGCTGGCGCTAGTCATCGAAACTGCTTCCCCCAATAGTCAACCCGCAACATGGACGCCTCCCGCTCATCAAATCCGCGCCTCTTGGATAATACGTCCGATCCAGTTTTCTTTCCATCCGCATGATTTATTTGGAATCGCGGCATAATTACGGCATTATCCCAACAATTTCCAGCGTGAGTTGCGCTTTTATCCTCCACTTGCTGTGATGCTGAAGAACCATGTCTCAACACACCATTACCACCCCTGACGGTAGCATCAGCCCCAAGGCCTGGTATCAGGGCAAACGATCCCTGCCGGACTTCGTCGAAGATCCCGCTCAGGCAGCCGTGATCGATGAGCTGGACGGGCTGTGGCATCAGTTGATCGATTTCAAATCCAAGCGCAATCAATTTCTGGGCCGCAGCCTGCTCAGCCCGGATGTCCCCAATGGCCTGTATCTGTGGGGTGGCGTAGGCCGCGGCAAGACTTATCTGATGGATATGTTTTACGCCTGCCTGCCCTACCGCCGCAAACGCCGCATCCACTTCCACAATTTCATGGCCGAGGTGCATCACGAGATGAAACAGTTGGCCGAAGAAAACGACCCGCTGATTGCGCTGGCCGACCAGATCGGAAAATCCACTCGCCTGCTGTGCCTAGACGAATTCCATGTCGATGACATCGCTGATGCGATGATACTGGGACGGCTAATCGAGGCGATGTTCGCGCGCGGCGTGGTGCTGATCACCACCTCCAACTACCCACCCGATGGCCTGTATCCACACGGCTTGCAGCGGCAGAATTTTCTGCCCGCCATCGCGTTGCTCAAGCGCGAGCTCAAGGTGTTGCACATCGACAGCAACAACGACTACCGACTGCGCAAGGCCGTGCGTGATCCGGTGTTTCTGGTGGCGCACGATGCCGCCGGAGTTGCCGCGAACGAGATACGCATGGATGCGCTGTTCGAATTGATCGCTGCGGGGACAGGTGGTGCCGAGCAGCAGCTCGAGGTGCGCGGCCGTGCGATGCCGGTTAAGAAGCTCGCACACAACGTGGTGTGGTTCGACTTCAAGGAGCTATGCGGCGGTGCGCACGCGCAGGAGGATTACCTGCAGATCGCCCACTGCTACCCCACAGTGTTCCTGTCTCACATCCCGCGCATGACAGCCGAACACGCCGCCGAGGCACGGCGTTTCACCTGGCTGATCGACGTGCTCTATGACAACAACGTCAGGCTGGTGGCGTCAGCGGCAGCACCGCCGGATGAGCTATATTCTGAAGGAAACATGTCCGGCGGATTTACCCGCACCACCAGCCGCTTGGCCGAGATGCAGACCCAACGCTATCTGCAAGCACCGCATCGCTCGCAGGGGGTGACGTTGTAGGAGCGTATTTTTCCAAACAATGACGAGAAGACGACCGGACTGTAGAAATTTGCAATATGCATTTTCTACTTATTGCTTTTTTCGACTACCTCACCTTCAGATAAAGCATTGCGAAACAGAGCTGCCCTCCATTAGAAAAGTTGCAACACAACGTTACTCGCGCCTCAAAAACCAGAACCCGGCTGCTTCAAAAACTCGATCTCCACTTCGGTAGACGCCCTACCCAGTGTGCTATTGCGGTGGGGATAGCGGCCAAACTGTTCGATGATATTTTTATGCTTGATCTCAAAATCCAAGTTACCTTGGATACCGTTGCGCTGAAACAGATCCACAGCGATCTCATGAATCATTAGTGACTCGCTGTGCATGTAAGGCATATAGAGGAAACTTCTCTCGACAGGGCTCAACGCCTCATCTGCCTTGGCTGACACAGCTTCCTGTGCAAGCGCCAATGCCAGCGCATCATAGGCGAACGCCAGCGGCGAGCCCCTGAACATGTTTCTTGAAAACTGATCCAGCACGATGATTTCCGCCAACCTGCCCTGCGGGGTAACGCGCCAATCAAACAGCTCACACTGGGCCGCCTTGGCATGGATGTCCGAAAATTGTTCGATCAAAGCCTTGTCAAAATCGTCGTCTTTCTTCCACCATTGCGATGGATCGATCTCTTCAAACCAGAATCTCAATATCTCTTTGTACATGATCTAGTCCTATGCATATATCAGTTTCAGAAGAACCCAACGGACAACTCGAAGTGCTCGGCAAGCTTGCGGGACGTTTCATTCAGGGTGAAGCGGCCATTTATCTCCGTGTGCCAGTTGCGCCTCGATCATGTCGGGGCGGATCGCACCCAAGTTGTTGAAGTATGTGGAAGCGACAGAGCGGAAGCCATGCCCGGTCATGCGGCCTTTGTAGCCAATGCGCTCTATAACCTTCAGCACGGTGTTTTCACTGATTACCCTACCCTCACCATTGCGGCTAGGAAATAACGCTGGTAAATGGCCTGTAAGGGGGTGTAATGCGCGCGCAACCTCTACCGCTTGCCTAGATAATGGAACAGTGTGCGGTGCGCGAGCTTTCATGCGCTCCGCCGGAATTACCCAAAGGCCAGCATCTAAATCAAACTCACCCCACTGTGCGCCGCGTACCTCACCTGTACGTACAAAGGTATAGGCCAGAAAACGGGTGGCAGCGAATACGACTGGGCTGGACTTGGCACGTTCCTGATAGTCGGCAAAGACGCACAAAAATTTCGGCATTTCTTTTTCAGACAAGGCAGCGAAGTGTTGCACCTTGGGCGG
>JBAQWL010000158.1:0-3441 GCA_049298895.1 Gallionella sp. | reverse complement strand
CACTTCGCCTTCGATGACTTGCCCCTCATCTTTGATCTGCTTTGCGGCCTCGTCTTCGCTACGCATGCCTTCCTTGAAACCCTTAACTGCGCCACCCAGGTCGCTGCCCATGCTGCGCAATTTTTTGGTACCAAAAATCAGCACGACCACTAATAGTACGATCAGCCAATGCCAGATACTGAATGAACCCATAATCTTCTCCTTATAATTTAGCTACGCCGTACCATCGGCGGAATGTTACCGCCGCCGATGATGTGGATGTGCAAATGAAACACTTCTTGTCCGCCACCCTTGCCGGTGTTGATCACGACGCGGAAGCCATTATCCAGACCCTGCTCCTTTGCCAGCTTGGAAGCCTGCAACAGCATCTTGCCGAGCAGCGCGGCATGTGCACTGCCCGCCTGCGATAAGGAATCCAGGTGAAGTTTCGGGATCAGCATGAAGTGTACCGGCGCAACCGGATTGATGTCGTGGAACGCCAGCATGTCGTCATCCTCGTACACCTTGCGGCTGGAAATTTCACCGCGTGCGATTTTGCAAAACAAGCAATCGTCCATACTTTAGTCTTTCACCCTACTGTCTTTTTCGGCAATACCCGACAAATCCTCGCGACGTGCCAATTCGTTCAATACATCCTCCGCACTCAAATCATGTTGAGCCAACAGCACCATGCAATGAAACCACAGGTCGGCGGTTTCATACACCAGATGGGATTTATCCCC
Source organism: Gallionella sp. (assembly GCA_049298895.1). Taxonomy (GTDB): domain Bacteria; phylum Pseudomonadota; class Gammaproteobacteria; order Burkholderiales; family Gallionellaceae; genus Gallionella. Next base: position 2,719 of record JBAQWL010000158.1, on the reverse strand, counting down.
CTCCTTACTCGCAAGGATGACCTCGGTAGCCTCCTCGCCGATTTTTTTAAGGATGGCGTCTTCACCCTTGCTGAACAGCCTGGCAACATACGAACTCTCCGGCGATGCCTGTTTGCGCGCCTCCAGCGCTGTTGTCAGCCGTTGCAAAATATCCGGATTTATTTTTTCCGGGTTCATTTTTTTAGAGTTCATTTTTTATAAATCTCCTCAGGAGATTTCAGCACCGCGTCTGTTTCCACCCACTGCCCGTTTTCCAAACGGCTGTAGAAGCAACTCTCGCGTCCAGTATGACAGGCGATGCCGCCCTGTTGTTCGATTTGCAACAGAACTACATCGCCATCGCAATCGAGCCGTATTTCTTTCACTTTCTGGAAGTGACCGGACTCTTCACCTTTGTGCCACAGCTTCTTGCGCGAACGCGACCAATACACCGCCTCGTTCTTTTGCCAGGTCAACTTCAGGGCTTCACGATCCATCCAGGCCACCATCAGTACCCGCCCGGTTGCGGCATCCTGCGCAATGGCCGGAACCAGGCCTTCCTCAGACCAGTTTACCTTGTTCAACCACGCCTCATTCACAAGCGCACCTCCGACACGTTACTGGCGCAGCCAGCCGTTTGCGGGAGGAGGTGCGATGCGGTTATTCCCGCACCCGTCGCTTTCGCGCACCGTGTCATAACCGCACCTCGATACCCTGCTCTGCCATGAACTGTTTGGCCTGCTGCACGGTATATTCGCCAAAGTGGAAAATGCTTGCTGCCAGCACTGCATCCGCACCACCCTGCCTCACGCCATCAACGAGATGTTGCAAGTTGCCCACGCCACCACTGGCGATCACTGGTATCTCCAGCGCACCCGTCACGGCATGAGTTAGCGCCAGATCAAAGCCGATCTTCTGCCCATCCCTATCCATGCTGGTCAGCAGTATCTCGCCCGCACCCAATCGCTGCATTTTTTTTGCCCACTCTACCGCATCCAGGCCTGTCGCCTTACGCCCTCCATGACTGAATACTTCCCAGCGTTCAGTTTCAACCTGCTTGGCATCAATGGCCACCACGATGCACTGCGAGCCATAACGCCCCGATGCGTCAGCCACCAGTTGTGGATTCAGCACGGCAGAAGTGTTGATGCTGACCTTATCGGCTCCGGCGTTCAACAAATTCCGTACGTCACCCACTTCACGCACTCCACCGCCCACTGTCAACGGGATGAACACCTGCGAGGCGACTTGTTCGATGATACGAAAGATGATACCCCTATCGTCTGAGCTAGCCGTAATGTCGAGAAAAGTTAGTTCGTCCGCACCCTGCTCGTCATAACGGCGCGCGATCTCGACCGGATCGCCCGCATCGCGCAATTCGACAAAACTCACGCCCTTGACCACGCGCCCGGCGGTGACGTCCAGACAGGGGATGATGCGCTTGGCCAACATAAATTAGCGTGCTGCTCCATTCAGCACGATAGCCGCCTGGGTCAGCTCATCCGCCAACGCCTGTGCCGCCTTGAAATTCAGCGTGCCCTCGTAGATCGCGCGGCCGGTGATCGCGCCGGTGATACCCTCGGCCTGCACCGCACACAGCGCCCGCACATCGTCCAGATTGGTGATGCCGCCGCTGGCAATCACCGGCACATGCAGAGGCTTGGCCAACTCCACCGTGGCAGGGATGTTCACGCCGGACAGCATGCCATCGCGGCCGATGTCGGTATAGATGACGGCTTCCACGCCATAACCCTCGAAGCGCTGCGCCAGGTCTGCCACATCATGTCCGGTCAGCTTCGACCAACCATCCACCGCCACTTTGCCGCCCTTGGCATCCAGTCCCACCATGATGTGCCCTGGGAAGGCATCGCATGCTTCATGCAGGAAGCCGGGCACTTTCACCGCTGCGGTGCCGATGATGATATAGGTCACACCGATGTCGAGATAGCGTTCGATGGTTTCCAGATCGCGTATCCCGCCACCCAGCTGTACCGGCACATCGCTGCTGCCCATCGCTTCGATGATGCTGCGCACCGCAGCCTCATTCTTCGGCTTGCCGGCAAACGCACCGTTCAGGTCGACCAGATGCAGGCGGCGCGCTCCCTGCTCCAGCCAATGCAGCGCCATCGCGGCGGGATCCTCGGAAAACACCGTGGCATCTTCCATCACACCTTGCTTGAGGCGCACACAATGACCATCTTTCAAATCAATCGCAGGAATTATTAGCATGGCAGTACGTTATTAGGATCAAGGGGTCCATTGCATAAAGTTTTGCAGCAGTTTCAGCCCTGCTGTATGGCTCTTTTCCGGGTGAAATTGCACTCCAAACAAATTGTCACTAGCCACCGCACAGACAAAAGGCTGCGGATAGTCGCTGGTAGCCTGCACCAGTGATGCATCCCCGGGTTGCACATAATAGCTGTGCACGAAATAGAAGCGGGCATCTTGTTCGATGCCTCGCCAGAGAGGATGCTCAGCGGCGCTCCCCCTCCCCAACCCTCCCCCGCCAGCGGGAGAGGGGGCGACCGTCTCAGCCCCCGTTGAGGGCTGAGGATCAACCCCTCGATGCACCTGGTTCCAGCCCATGTGCGGCACCTTGAGCTTGTCACCCTGCGCGTCATGCATGTCGCTGGCAAAGCGCACCACCTTGCCGCGCAGGATACCAAGCCCGGCCACATCTCCCTCGTCACTGTGATCGAACAGCATTTGCAGGCCGATGCAGATGCCGAGAAAAGGCTTG
>JBAQWL010000157.1:0-1564 GCA_049298895.1 Gallionella sp. | reverse complement strand
GCAGTCGGCACAGGACACCGTAGTGCCGGTGCGGTTGGTATAGTGGATGGTCTTCTTGAGTTCTTCGTAGGGGATGGACATCTCGTGGCAGGAAATACAGAATTCCGTGCGGTTGGTCCATTCCATGCCGGTATTCAGGCCACCCCATATGAGGATGCCCCCGAAGATGCCAATGACGATCATTGTTAGCATCGAGCATTTCGGCGGCTTCATCAGCCGACGCAGGAATCCGCGTTTTTCGTTGGTATCTGTGCTGCAGGACGGCGGTTGCGTGTTTTCACCCATTACTAAAACCCTATTCAAGTCAAAGCGCTAGCGACCGCTAGCGGAAATTTTCAGAACATTGTAGAAATGAGAAGGCGGATCGGACGGGTGAGGGGCAAACAGCCTAAAACAGTCGCGGCCACCCCAAGGAACCCTGTCCAATGGACGAACGACCTGGAACAGGCCGTTGCTTTCAATCATCTCCTCCTAGTCGCCCACCATGCCCATTACATCGGGCTGACAGGTATTTTTATGTACCTTCCCCCATCAGCGCCGTATCGAAAAAGCACGGCGCCAAAAGAAATCGGCATCTTGTTATTGGAGTGTCTTTGCACTTCGGAAGAAATTTAAACCATATCTTTACCGGAAGCAACAAAATTTTCTCTTGCCCAAGTTAGTAACTTTTCGGACAAACTCCTCTTGTTACGCCAGCCGTAGCCATTCGTTCCACCAAAAAAAGCCCCGCATCTGCGGGGCTTTTTGCGTTTCGCGGAACAATCCGGTCAGGACGACATCTCGTGCAGGATGTTCTTGATCCAGCTCCTGGCATAAACCGCTTCCAGCTCGGACAGATCCGGCGACACGCCGCCCGAGTTCGCCACGGCGATGGTCTTGCCGTCCGCCACCTTGTAGACACCAGCCACGGAGATCGCTTCCTTCTCGGTCACGTAGCTGTAGCAAACATTGGTGTGGGACGGGTCGATCAATTCCTTGCCATTCATCAGTTGCACGATGTTGGTCGCGCACACCTTCGCCTGGGAATTGGCGGAGTAGCCGGACTTCGGCATCGCGCCGGCAATGCAGGCATCGCCGATGATATGCACGTCTTTGGCGATAGTGGATTCGAAGGTCAGCTGGTTGACCGGACACCACTTCTTGTCCTCGCCCACCACGCCGGCTTTATGCGCGATCAGGCCGGCCTTCTGCGGCGGCACCAGGTTGATCAGATCACCCTTGATTTCTTCCACGCCGGTATCCACGGTACGCTTTTTATGATCGACCTTGATCACCTTGTTGGCGGCGTGATAGTCGATCATGCCCGCATAATGCTTGGCCCAGGCCTTCCTGAACAACGCTCCCTTGGAAACGATGTCCGGGTTGCCGTCGAGCACGATGATCTTGGCCGTCGGATTGTGGTTTTTCAGATGCCAGGCAAACATGCTGATCCGCTCGTACGGGCCGGGCGGGCAGCGAAAGGGGGCCACCGGAATCGACATCACCACCGTGCCGCCCCTGGGCAAATCGACCAGTTGCTTGCGCAGCAGCAGGGTTTGCTCGCCCGCCTTCCAGGCGTGCGGCA
>JBAQWL010000156.1:0-13588 GCA_049298895.1 Gallionella sp. | reverse complement strand
ATTGACCCTTAGGAGGGGCCGGTTATATCCATTTAACTACGGGGACAACGCAAGCTACGAAAGCTGCGTACGCATTTTAACTTAATCACCTCATATTCGACATGCCCAGACACAAATTACCAGGCACTGTGGTTGCTATCGGTTTGGTCAGCTTTCTGAACGATCTGGCTTCGGAAATGGTGACGCCATTCATCCCGATCCTCATTGCCACGATACTCGGCGCGGGGCCGGTGATACTTGGGTTGGTGGAAGGGGTGGCCGATGCGGCGTCGAGTTTTCTCAAGCTGTGGGCGGGACATTATTCCGACGGCAAGCGCGGAAGGCGCAAAAAACTCATGGTGTGGGGCTATAGCTTGTCCAACCTGGCGCGACCCTTGTTGGGGTTGGTGTCGAGTTGGGGCGCGCTGTTGTTATTGCGCAGTCTGGATCGCGCCGGCAAAGGCTTGCGCAATGCACCGCGCGACGCGCTGCTGGCTGACAGCACTCATCCCACCATACATGGTCTCGCCTACGGCTATCATCGTGCGATGGATAACGCGGGTGCGCTGGGCGGCACGCTGCTTGCCATTGCCGCGTTGAGCTGGTTGCACTGGAAGGTAGAGGAGGTGATCCTGTGGTCGGCCGTGCCGGGCGTGCTGGTTTTGCTGGTGCTGATCTATGGCGTGCGCGAACCGCCCCGTCTGGAAGTTGAAATCGAGAAGTTGCGCGCGCCGCTGGCCTGGTCTTTGCTCTCGCTCAATATGCGCCGCTATCTTTGGGTGCTGGTACTGTTTACGTTTGCGCGCGCGTCGGAGACCTTTATTCTGCTGCGCGGTTACGAGCTGGGCATGAGTCTGGTGCAGGTATTGTTGTTATGGGGGGCATTCAATATCAGCAAATCCGCGACTTCGCTGCTGGGTGGGCGCTTGGCTGACGCATTTGGAATGCGTCGTCTGAGCTTGATCAGTTGGTCAGGATATGCACTGAGCTTTTCTATGCTTGGCCTGGTAGAGCACAGTGATGCGTTGTGGATCAGTGCCGTGCTATACGGCCTGCTGGTTGGCCTGGGTGAGGGCTCGGAGCGTGCGCTGATCAGTGTGTATGCCGATGAGCGCGAGCGCGGCACGGCGTTTGGCTGGTATCATCTCGCTGTGGGTTTGAGTGCGGTCCCGGCCGGGGTGTTGTTCGGCACGGTGTGGCATTACTGGAATGCCAATATCGCATTTTTATTTGCCGGGCTGCTTGCACTACTGAGTGTGCTGTTGCTGCGCTTCTGGAGTTTTCGGCACTTGCCTGTCTGAGGAGAGCATCATGAAATGGTTGGCGATTGTGGTTGCGTTGGGTGTATCTGTATTGTTTCTGGTAGCACGCGCGCCGCGCGCCGGTGAGTTGCCTGAAGTTGGCAGGCTTGCTCCGGATTTCAATCTTCCCGACCAAAATGGTAAGCAGCATACCTTGAATGACTATCACGGCAAGTGGCTAGTGCTGTACTTCTATCCTAAAGATGACACGCCGGGATGCACACAGGAGGCATGTGCGTTTCGAGATGATTTACAGCAAATAACCGAGTTAGGTGCGCAAGTGGTCGGCGTTAGTGTGGACGACAGTAGCAGCCATGCTGAATTTGCCAAAAAATATCATTTACCCTTTCCACTATTGGCGGACAAGTCTACCGAAACAGCAGCGCGTTATGGTGCGCTGAGGGATATGCTTTTTATGAAAGTCGCGAAGCGCTATACGTTCTTGATCGATCCGCAGGGTAATGTGGCTAAGGTGTATTTGAGTGTGGAAACTTCGCGTCATTCTAAACAGATTATTGATGATCTGAAAATATTGACAACAGCAAGCAAAAAATCGTAATGCGTGGAACTACCTTATTTCGAAGCAACTCAATAAAAGATTCCTGATGCCATTCATAACGCTGGACAAGGCATGCCTTGCATTTGGACATGTCGCATTGTTGGATCATACTGATTTTCAGCTCGATGAGGGCGAGCGCGTCGGCCTGATCGGGCGCAACGGTGGTGGCAAGTCGAGCATGATGCGCGTGCTCGCTGATCAGGGGCATCTCGATGACGGGCTGGTGTGGCGTCAACCCTCGGCGCGGATCCGCTATGTCAGTCAGGAGCCGGTGCTGGATGCTGATGACACGGTGTTTGATGCCGTTGCTAAAGGCGTGGGGGGCATGCAAAAATTGCTGCACGATTACCATCATGTCTCACACGCAATCTCGGAACCGGATGCAGATGTGGACAAGCTGCTGGAGGAGATGCAGCACTTGCAGACACAACTCGAAGCACAGGATGGCTGGTCGGTGCAGGCGCGTATCGAGACTGCGATCACCAAGCTGGAGTTAGATGCCGACAAGCGCGTCGGCGACATGTCCGGCGGGCAGCGCAAGCGCGTGGCCTTGGCTCAGGCACTGGTGGCGGAGCCGGACGTACTGATTCTCGATGAGCCGACCAACCATCTGGATTTCGCCTCTATAGAATGGCTGGAAGGGCTGCTTAACAATTTTATCGGTGCGGTGTTGTTCGTCACCCATGACCGGCGCTTTTTGGACAACGTCGCGATGCGTATCGTCGAATTGGATCGCGGCAAGCTGGCGAGTTTCCCCGGCAATTTTTCCGCCTATCTGAAGATCAAGGAGCGCATGTTGAGTGATGAGGCAGTGGTGAATGCCAAGTTCGACAAGGTTCTGGCGCAGGAGGAGGTGTGGATACGTCAAGGGGTCAAAGCCCGCCGCACGCGTAACGAAGGCCGCGTGTTGCGTCTGGAGCAATTACGCCGCGATCGTTCCGCGCGCCGCGAAAAACTTGGCAAGGTCGAAATGAGTGTGGATACCGGCGAGCGTTCCGGCAAACTGGTCGCGGAACTGAGCCATGTCAACAAGTCGTACAGTGACCGTACGATCATCAAGGATTTTTCCTGCCGCATCCAGAGAGGCGACAAGATTGGACTGTTAGGCCCCAACGGTGCGGGCAAGAGTACACTGCTGAAGATCATCCTTGGCGAATTGCAGCCGGACAGCGGGCAGGTGAAGCTGGGCACGAAGATTTCGGTGGCGTATTTCGACCAGTTGCGCGCACAACTCGATGATGAGGCGACACTGGCCGACACTATCAGCCAGGGATCGGATTTCATCGAGATCAGTGGGCAAAAGAAGCATGTCATCAGCTATCTGGGTGATTTCCTGTTCCCGCCCGAGCGCGCCCGTTCGCCGGTCAAGAGTTGTTCCGGTGGCGAGCGTAATCGCTTGTTGCTGGCTCGTTTGTTTACCCAGCCGGCTAACGTGCTGGTGCTCGACGAGCCGACCAATGATTTGGATATCGAAACGTTGGAACTGCTCGAAGAACTGCTGGCGAAATTCGACGGTACTTTATTCCTGGTCAGCCATGACCGCGCCTTCCTCGATAACGTGGTGACACAGGTGATTGCGTTCGAGGGTAACGGCAAGCTGATCGAATACGTTGGCGGTTATGAGGATTGGGTGCGGGTAAAAAAATTCCAGGCAGCCGGTTCGTCTGCTACATTTGGACCATCCGCCAAGCCAGTCTCCCCAACACCGCCGCGCATGACGGCAGCGCCTGGCGAAAAGAAAGCGGACAGCAACAAGCTCGGCTTCAAGGAACAGCGCGAACTGGGCGAGCTGCCCAAACGCATCGAAGCCTTGGAGCGCGAACAAAGTGATATTGTCGCGAATCTTGTCGATGGCACTATCTATCGCAGCGATGCCAAGCGCGCCAAGCAGTTGCAAACCCGCAATGAAGAGATCGAGCTTGAAATGATGATAGCGATGGCACGTTGGGAAGAATTGGAAAAGCGGAAGGGCTGATCTGCATATGCGTATCTTACACACCATGCTTAGAGTTGGAAACTTGGACCGTTCTATCGCTTTTTACACAGAAGTGATGGGCATGAAGTTGTTGCGTCGTAGCGATTATCCGGATGGAAAGTTCACACTGGCATTCGTTGGTTACCAAGATGAAAAAAGTGGTGCTGTAATAGAGCTTACTTACAATTGGGGTGTTGAAAAATACGATTTAGGTTCAGGTTACGGCCATGTGGCGATTGAGGTCGATGACGCTTACTTGGTTTGTGAACTGGTCAAGCAGAAGGGCGGGGAAGTGGTCAGAGAGGCTGGCCCTATGAAGCATGGCGCAACTGTCATTGCCTTTGTGTCAGACCCAGACGGATACAAGATCGAATTTATACAAAAGAAAAACTAATTTGGTACGGGAAAATATTTTTGATATATAAACAAAAAGCCCGGCACTTGCGTGCCGGGCTTTTTTACCAACTCAAAAACCGATTAGGCGGCTTGAATATTGGAGGCTTGCTTGCCCTTTGGGCCTTGGGTCACTTCAAAGCTGACTTTTTGGCCTTCCTGTAGCGACTTGAAGCCGTTCATGTTGATTGCGGAAAAGTGCGCGAACAGATCTTCGCTGCCATCATCAGGAGTAACAAAACCAAACCCCTTTGCGTCGTTGAACCATTTAACTGTACCAGTTGCCATGTAATTACTTCCTTACCAAAAAACGGGGAAACCCCCCGCGAAACTGTTTGAATCTGAAGATTGCACATGGAAAACCAGTACTGCAGAGACTTAGAATCAAACGCCCAAGTATCTTTTACGCCTAATTAGAAATGCCGTCAATGGAATTCACTTGTGGGTGCTGAATACCTTGTGCGAACTTACGGCTAAATCCGGCCTGCGAACTACGTCCAGGAGCGGTGGCAGCGAGCGGCAGTGCCCGTTTCACCGCAGGCCGAGCAGTAGCACGCTGAGTTTAGGCCGGAATCCAGAAAGTCGTTAGATGTGTATATGTCTGCCCCGAATTGCGCTTTACTTCATCAGAGTACTTCGAGCGTACCGCGATATTGGTGCATGAGTAAATTTCTGTTATTACGTGGACAAATAATGCTGAGCATCAGGCGAGTTTTTGGTGAATGAATGTTATTTTTCAAATAGCTGAACTTTGTCAGAATAGCCCTATCGAACGCGCTTCGCATAAACCAGGAGTAAGGGAATGACGCAATACAGCAAACGCATGGTGGTTATTCATTGGCTGACTTTGACATTGTTAATAGCTGTTTGGTACTTAGGTGATTCAGTACATGATGCACGCCATGATGATGGTGCGACGCTCACAGGCTATATCGTTCATGCTTCGGTGGGCGCCACGATCTTGCTGTTGACACTGACGCGGTTGTTGTTCCGCAGTAAGGATGGAACGCCTCCCGCGGTAGGCACCACACTGTCCGATAAAGTAGCCAAAGGTCTTCATCATTTACTTTATACCTTGTTGATATTGTTGCCGGTAAGTGGAATAGCGCAGGTTGTCACCAGCGATGTGGGGAAGGCTCTGTTGGCAGGCGATGCGTCATTGCTACCCAAAAAATTCGACGGGGTGGTGGCACATGAGGTGCACGAAACATTTGTGACCGTCCTGATCGTGTTAGTGGCAGTGCATCTGCTGGCGGCACTTAAACATCAGTTCATCGACAAAAATGGCCTGATGAGACGAATGTCGCTGCGCAAAAAAAGCTGATAATTAGCTATCGTGTGCAGGTTGGGATTAAATCCTGCCCTGTTTTTTTGGGTGAATAAAATCGACTGCTTATATGAACAATTGACTGTTCAGGCATGTCCTGGCTTGCACCAGACGTGCCAGCGTGGGCAGTAGGTTTAGGCCAGTTGCAGCTTTTAGTGTCAGTGCATTTTCTTTAAGATCACCTAAAGATATATCGATCGGATCGCCTGATGCTGCGAAAGTAATGACATTGCCGCTCTCACATGAGGGAAACGCCAACATGCGATCATCGAATGCTATTGCGATACGTTTTTCAGCGTTGCCACGACTGCGGGTCAGCAAATTGATTGCCATGATTCCGCTGTTATTGAGGCAAGTGCGACAACCTTGATAAAACTGTAACGTTTCCAAAGCGCCGCTGTGCGCATTCTCGTCGAAGCCATCCACCAGAAGCAGGTCGAATTTCTTGTTGCTGCTCAGTACATAATCCGCTCCGTCGCTGATCACCAGATGCAGGCGTTTCGGGTCTTCCGGCAACTTGAAGAATTGACGAGCAGCTGCGACCACGGCAGGTTCGATCTCGACTACGGTGAGGTGTGCGAGCGGATAGTATCGATATAAGAATTTTGTCATTGAAGCGGCGCCCAAGCCGATTAGTAGCACCTTCCTTGGTGCTTTACGCAGTAATAGCGCGGCCATCATCTCGCGGGTGTATTCCAGCTCAAGATTCCATGGGCGCGCTATGCGCATCGCGCCCTGTACCCACTCGGAACCGAAGTGCAGAGTGCGCACGCCGGCCTCTTCGGAGATGTCGATGGAAATGCTCACGATCGATGAAGGTTAAACTTTAAGGTTTGAGTACGAAGAATCATCGAATCACGTAGCAGATTGCATCCATTGATTCAGCAGCCAGCGCGCCCACTCGGTCACCTCCGTTGCCGTCATGCCGATCTTGATGCCTTGTTTCACCAGTGCATCGCCTGACGCGCCGTGCAGATGCACCGCCAACAGCATCGCATCATCCGCTGGCAGTCCCTGTGCGATGAAGGCGGCGATCATGCCAGTGAGCACATCGCCCATCCCTGCGCTGCTCATGCCGGGGTTGCCGGTTTTATTCATGAACAGCTTACCTTCGCTGGTGGTGCACAAGCTATCCACGCCTTTCAGCACCACGCTACAGCCCATTTGCTGCGCCAATTGTTGCGCCGCCGCCGCGCGATCCGCCTGTATCTCTTTCGTGCTGCATGTCAATAAGCGCGCTGCTTCGCCGGGATGAGGGGTGATGATGGTTGGCGATACTCTGGCGCGCAGATCGGCTTGCAGGTCAGTGTGTCGGGCGAGCAGGGTGAGTGCATCGGCATCCAAAACCAGTACGGCATTCAACTTGAGCGATTGATACAATATTTTCTGTGCCGCGAGATCGTGGCCCATGCCACAGCCGACCGCCAGCACGTTCACGTAGGTCAATTTCAGTGCTGCTGACGCGCTGTGCAGCATCAGTTCTGGTTGCTGCAGATCTACGCTCGGCGCATTTTCCGCCAGCAGGCCGACATGCACGCAACCCGCGCCCAGCTTGAGTGCCGCGCGTGCCGCCAGCAGCGGGGCACCGACCATGCCGACGGCACCACCGATCACGATGACCGTGCCGAACAGCCCCTTGTGGCTGTCGCGCGGGCGTTTCGGGAAGAAACCTGCTGCTTGCTTTTGGGTTATGACGGAAATGTACTTGCTCATTTCTGACTCATTAATGTGGGAAGCGGCGCATAGTATAATCTGGCTCTGAAATTTCATTATGGTCTTCACCATGTTTCAAGTCTCTGTCGGTGGCGCTGCCTTGTCTGCTTTTCGTCTGGAAAAACTGCGCACCGCTCTGGATGACGCTGCACCCGGCGTTGCCATTGTGGACACGCGCCACTGTTATTTCAGCATGCTGCGCGGCACTACGCTGAGCAAGGCGCATGCCGGGTTGCTGGACAAGGTGCTTGGCCTGGATAAGATGTCGGGCGAGCCTAAGGATGCGGGGAAGTGCCAGCAGCTGCTGGTGGTGCCGCGTCTTGGCACGAATTCGCCTTGGTCGACCAAGGCTACCGACATTGCGCACCATTGCGGGCTGTCCGGCGTGCAGCGTATCGTGCGCGGTGTCAGGTATTACCTGAACACCAGCAACGGCAGGGAGTTAAGCAAGACCGAGCAGGTGGCAGTTTTGCCGTTGCTTCATGACCGCATGACGGAATCAATTTTGAAAGTAGCGGAAGGTGCGGCGGAAAAAATCTTTCAGTACGGCACGCCGCAACCATTGGCCAGCGTTGACATTCTGCAGGGTGGACGAAAATCTTTGGGCAAAGCCAATCGCGAGATGGGACTAGCACTGTCTGAGGAAGAGATCGATTATCTGGTGGAAAATTTCCAAAAGCTTGAACGCAATCCTACCGATGTCGAGCTGATGATGTTCGCACAAGCTAATTCCGAGCACTGCCGCCACAAGATTTTTAATTCAGACTGGGTGATCGACGGCGTTGCGCAGGATATCTCGCTGTTCGGCATGATACGCAACACCCACAAAGTCAGCCCGCAAGGTACGTTGGTGGCGTATTCTGATAACTCTTCCGTTATCGAGGGTGCGCGCATCGAACGTTTTTATCCGCGTGCCGACGGAGGGTATGCGTTTTGCGAGGAATTGACGCATACCCTGATGAAAGTTGAGACACACAACCATCCCACCGCAATCGCACCGTTTGCTGGTGCAGCCACAGGAGCGGGCGGAGAGATTCGCGACGAAGGTGCGACGGGCAGTGGCTCCAAGCCCAAAGCGGGGCTGACTGGTTTCTCGGTATCAAATCTGAACATTCCCGGGTTTGAACAGCCATGGGAAATTTACGACCCGCTCCAGCTTGGGGAAGAGGAGCTAGGGGAGAGGATGTCGAAACGATATGGCAAACCTTCGCGTATCGTTTCCGCCCTGCAGATCATGCTGGAAGGGCCGATTGGTGCTGCAGCGTTCAACAACGAATTCGGCCGCCCGAATCTGGCCGGCTACTTCCGCACCTTCGAAGAGAACGTCGGTGGCGAGATGCGTGGTTATCACAAGCCGATCATGCTGGCGGGCGGAGTGGGCAACATTAAGGCAGAGCACACGCACAAACACGAATTGCCGGTCGGTGCGCTGGTGGTGCACCTGGGCGGTCCGGGTATGCTGATCGGCTTGGGTGGCGGCGCAGCATCCAGCATGGATACCGGAAAAAATACCGAGAATCTCGATTTCGATTCGGTGCAGCGCGACAATCCCGAGATGCAGCGCCGCGCGCAGGAAGTGATCGACCGTTGCTGGCAGAAGGGCGAGAACAATCCGATCCTGTCTATCCACGATGTTGGTGCGGGTGGTATGTCGAATGCGTTGCCGGAGTTGGTGCACGGTGGAGGGCGGGGTGCGGATTTCGAGTTGCGCAAGATCCCGCTGGATGAGGCCAGCATGTCGCCTAAACAGATTTGGTGTAACGAGTCACAGGAGCGTTACGTGCTGGCGATTGCACCGGAGCGCCTAGCAGAATTCCGTGCGCTGTGCGAGCGCGAGCGTTGCCCATTCTCCGTTGTGGGCAAGGCGAAGTCAGAAGACAGGATCACCGTGCATGACAGCGAATTTAAAAACGATCCAGTGGACATGCCTTTGTCGGTGTTGCTTGGCAAGCCACCCAAGATGACACGTAATGTGGTACGCGAAACATTGTGCCTGTCTTCTTTCGATCTCGGAAAAATAGAATTGCGTGAGGCGGTCGAGCGAGTGTTGCGTTTGCCGTCCGTGGCGAACAAGAATTTTTTGATCAGCATCGGCGACCGAACCGTGGGCGGCATGACCGCACGCGACCAGATGGTCGGCCCGTGGCAAGTGCCGGTAGCGGATGTTGCCGTCACGCTGATGGGTTTCAACACCCATAACGCCGAAGCGTTCGCGCTAGGTGAGCGCACTCCTTTGGCATTAGTGAACGCACCTGCCTCCGGACGTATGGCAGTGGGGGAGGCGATTACCAACATCGCGGCAGCGGGCATTGATAAAATTTCATCAATCAAACTGTCGGCCAACTGGATGGCGGCTGCAGGTCATCACGGTGAGGATGCTGCGCTATTTGATACCGTGCGCGCAGTTGGCATGGAGCTGTGTCCGAAATTGGGTATCGGTATTCCGGTCGGCAAGGATTCAATGTCGATGAAGACGGTATGGAAGGACGGCGAGGAGAGCAAATCCGTCACCGCGCCGCTGTCGCTGATCGTTACCGCATTCGCGCCGGTTGCCGATGCACGTGATACGGTCACGCCCCAGATCGCCGCATATCTTGATACTACATTGTTGCTGATCGATCTGGGGCAAGGAAAGAACCGCATGGGTGGCTCGGCACTGGCACAAGTATACAAACAGGTCGGCGATGTTGCGCCAGATGTGGACGATACGCTGGCGCTCATATCATTTTTCGACTTGGTGCAACGGCTGAATACCGAGAATAAACTGTTCAGTTATCACGACCGCTCTGATGGTGGCCTATTTGTCACGTTGTGCGAAATGGCATTTGCATCGCACATCGGTCTGACTGTCAGTCTTGACGATATTCATGGAGACACGCTGCGAGCCTTGTTCAATGAGGAGCTCGGCGCGGTGTTACAAATACGTAACGGTGATGTTCAGTATGTAATTGGCCTGGCGCATGACGCGGGACTGAAGAGTGTGCAGCAGATCGCCACACTAAATCAAACCGGCATGATCGAAATATTTCGGCATGGAGAAAAGCTGTTTTCGGAAAGTGGTGTAAAACTGCAACGCACCTGGTCGGAGACCAGCTACCAGATGCAGAAGTTGCGTGACAATCCGGACTGCGCGCAGCAGGAGTTCGCCCGCCTGCTCGATGCTGCCGACCCCGGCTTGCACGTTAAACTTACTTATGACCCGAGCGACAAAATGCCGCCAATTTTACTGCGCAATCGTCCCAAGATCGCTATTCTGCGTGAGCAGGGCGTAAACGGGCAGGTCGAGATGGCAGCAGCGTTTGATCGAGCCGGTTTCGCAGCGGTGGACGTGCATATGAGTGACATTATTAGCGGTCGAGTGAAGTTGGCCGACTTCAAAGGCATGGCAGCGTGTGGTGGGTTTTCATACGGTGACGTGCTCGGTGCGGGTAAGGGCTGGGCAAAATCAATTCTGTTCAATCCGCACGCGCGTGACGAATTCGCCGCATTCTTTCAGCGCAAAGACACCTTCGCATTGGGTGTATGCAACGGCTGCCAGATGATGAGCAACCTGCATGACATCATTCCCGGCGCGGAAAACTGGGCACACTTCGCACGCAACCAGTCTGAACAGTTCGAGGCGCGCTTTGTGATGGTCGAGGTGCTAGACTCACCATCAATACTGTTCAAAGATATGGCAGGTAGCCGCATGCCCGTCGTAGTATCGCACGGCGAAGGTTATGCCGATTTTGGAGACAGCAAGCGCCTCAGAGCGGCTCAACCGTTAGTGGCGCTGCGCTATGTCGATCATCGCGGCAATGTGACGGAAAATTACCCGCTCAACCCCAATGGATCGCCACAGGGCATTACCGGACTGACTACACCGGACGGGCGCTTCAGCATCATGATGCCGCACCCGGAGCGGGTGTTCCGTGCAGTGCAGAACTCCTGGTATCCGTCCGATTGGCGGGAAGACGGCGCATGGCTGAAGATGTTCCGGAATGCGAGGAAGTGGGTGGGGTAGTAGCCTGCTCGTTAAACAATAATAGGCGATAACTGATCGCCTATTATTGTGGTCTGAGGCCTGCCTATTATCGTTCGCGCTCCAGTGTCGAGTGCAATTAATAGAGAAATAGTGAGCCCTATGAACATCAACTAAAGCTCGCGCAGCCATTTGTGAACGTCCGCTTTTGCCCTACTCTATTGAAAAACCTTTTTTCAGCGCCCTAAAAATTATGGTAATGAGAGCGAAACATAACCGAAATAATTTAGCCCGCCTAGACAAGTTGTACTTTCGAAGTATGTAGGGGGAGTGCCATTTTGTTTGATCTTTCGTTGTGTGACACCTAATTCGCCTATACGGGGAAAGCCAATAATGTTTTCCAATGCAACGACTTTTGACAGGATTTCAGTGTTTCCAAAAATTAGAGTTTTGCAACAGAATATGCCATTAGCAATCATTTCCGTAGCGCATAAAACTTCAAGCACAATCTAATCTGTAGTATTCTAGAAACAATCTCAAAAAATGTCCGGTTTGTACCGGCAATTTAAGATGTCAGGGAGGCTTAACATGCCGTGTGCATTGAGATTTCTGCAACCTGCGCGCTGAGTGTCAGCTTTGTGAGCCAATTTTACGTTAGGTATTTTGGAGAACTCAATGATTAACAACCTCGCAAGCATAAAAGTTGGCCTTGCGTTAGTAATGCTTGGATTGCTCTTCGGAATTGGTCTTGGCATAACCTTTGGGGTCAATGAGGCTTTTTTTGAAACGTATGTAGCTCAAGGGATTGCTGCGCACCCAGAAGTTCATGACGCGAACAGCCCGGAAAAGATATGGCGTTATGCGCAACGAGCGCACTTTCACGCCACTGGAATAGCGGCTTTTTCTATTGGCTTATTGCTGTTAGTTTCAGCGTCTAGCCTCAAGCAAAGATTCAAAACAATCACAGCAGTGCTTATTGGCCTTGGTGGTCTTTATCCGCTCGCTTGGCTTACGATGTTTCTCGTTGCCCCGTCTATAGGCAGAGACGCGGCACATGCACACCCCGTGTCAGAACTGCTTACCTATACTGGTGTAGGGGGGTTACTGCTTGGTATGGCTATGTTGCTGGCCAATCTTTTTCTTGGATTGTTCAGTGAGCGAAACGACACTTAGCAAACTGTTCAAAGGGAGGTGCCTACTTCACGAGCACGACCCTTAATATCTAGGTGTTGGGCTTCCACTCTCGGGGAAATTGACTATTCGCAAAGTGTTGGTAACCGCCCGTCTTCGCTGTTGGTGCACGACAATAACTTAAAAGCCTGCGCTTTAATCTTCAACTAGCTAAAACAACCTTGCCCTATGGACGGATACAACTGAGCGAACTGCAGAAGGTATAATGCGCGCTTTTTTGTTGTGGCAGTTTAGTGCGTTTGGTTCAACAGGCTCACCACGAACGGCCAGGTTATTTTTCTCAGGAGTTGTCTTGTTCAAGCTTATTGGCGTCATTGCGGGTTATTTCTTTTTCGGATTTTTCGGGGCGTTCATCGGGCTGTTCATCGGGTCGATGATTGATCGCATGAAAGCGTACGGTACTGGCGGGATGAACCCGTTGCAGAATACGCTGCGTCAAGCAGTTTTCCTTGAGACGGTGTTCATCTCGATGGGGAAACTGGCCAAGGCCGATGGGCATGTCTCTCAAGGCGAGATTGCTCATGTCGAGGAGTTCATGCAAAAACTGGGCATGACTGCAGAACATCGCGTGCAGGCTATTGCTTTGTTCAAGCGGGGAGCCGATCCGGCGTTTGACATCGATCCGATATACACCAGATTCATGGCTGTTTGCGGGCACACGAAGAACCTGAAGCAGGTGTTGCTGGTTTATTTGATTGTGATGGCGTTGGCGGATGGGCATTTTCATCCCGCTGAAGAAGCTTTGCTCGCTGACATCGCCGCTTTCCTTGGCTACGACAAAGCTACGTTCAAGCACTTGATGGAGATGGTGCTGAATCAATCCCACTTCGCTGGGGGGCAGACAAACACAGTCGCAGCATTGGATGATGCCTATAAGGCGTTAGGTGTAACCAAAGACAACACTGATGCGGAGATTAAGCGTGCATATCGTAAGCTGATGAGCCAATACCACCCTGACAAATTGATGGGGCAAGGCGTGCCGGAAGACATGATCGCCATGGCAACCGAGCAAGCAAAGGAAATTCAGCTAGCCCACGACTTGATCAAGAGGGGCCGGAATATTTGAGTTGTGCTGAGTGTGGCAGTATCTGCTAGAGTCTGTTGACATTTAGGCCAACCACAAGAAGGTTGCGACGATGGCAATGAAGGATGAAAACCGTTCGGCTAATTTGTCGTAGCGGGTAGCGAT